>JBAZCE010000006.1:0-12081 GCA_041671105.1 Gallionella sp. | reverse complement strand
GAATTGCCCCCCGGTCGCACACCGATTATTACCAAACTGATCAGCGATGCCAGACGCGGCGAGGTGTTCGAACGGGTGCGCGCCGCCTGTATCTCCGGGCAACAAGCCTATTGGGTCTGCCCGCTGATCGATGAATCCGAAGTTTTGCAATTACAAAACGCGCTTGAAACGCATCAATTGCTCAGCGCAACCTTCCCGGAGCTTGCCGTGGGTCTGGTGCACGGCAAGATGGACAGCAGCGAAAAAGTTCGCGTGATGGCAGCATTCAAGAGCGGCGATCTCCAGCTGCTGGTCGCGACCACCGTGATTGAAGTCGGCGTGGATGTGCCGAACGCAAGCCTGATGGTGATCGATCATGCGGAGCGCATGGGGCTGGCCCAGCTGCATCAACTGCGCGGACGTGTGGGGCGGGGGGCGGCGCACAGCCTGTGCATCCTGCTTTATCAGAAGCCGCTGTCCGAATTGGCTCGAACGCGCTTAAAAGTCATCTTCGAGAACACGGACGGCTTCGAAATTGCCCGGCAGGACTTACAATTGCGGGGTCCCGGTGAATTGCTGGGCGCGAAGCAAAGCGGCGTTGCGATGTTGCGCTTTGCAGACATCGAGGCTGACGAAGATTTACTCACACAGGCAAGAGAAGTCGCAGACGAATTGCTGCGCGATTACCCCGATGCGGCGCGTGCGTATTTGCACCGCTGGATGGCAAACAAACATGACTATCTGCACGTTTAAAGACTCCTTCTGGAATGGGACGCCACTTGGCGCCGATATCGAATTACAGCCCTGGCTGCGCGATCACGGCTCTCTTACGCAGCGCATTGTGCAGCGCTGCGAGCGCTTTTCCGTACGCAATGTAAAAAGCGCTCTGGCGCGCATTGCGCCGGATGAATCGGCGCTGCTGGGACTCGCACCGCAACAACTCGCCTGGTCGCGCGAGGTATTTTTATGTGCCGACGATCAGCCTGTGGTCTTCGCCCACAGCGCCTGCGAAGCGCGTCATCTGCGCGGCGCATGGCAAGCGTTGCGCAAGCTGGGCAACAAGCCGCTGGGCGCTTTGCTGTTCTCTCATCCGCAAATTGTTCGCCAACCGCTGCATTTCAAGGCGCTGCACCGCCGTCATCCGCTGTATCGGCGCGCAACTTGCGTATTGAACAACCCGCCTGACCGGCTATGGGCGCGCAGATCCTTGTTTTATTTAAATAATACTCCGCTGCTGGTAACCGAGGTTTTTTTGCCGGAAATATTGCTGCTGACTAACCTCGCATGAAACTGACATGGAAAAACCATCTGAAGGTGCATGAAACTCAGCCCGAAAGTGCTATCGCAGCCAATGACGTTGCCTGCCGGCTCAAAACTGCTGACAACGTCAGCATTCAATATGCATTTCTCAATTTATAGATTGAGATATCAAAGTTGTAAATTTGCCCGGAAATGTCAGCGGTAGCGATATAAGGGATGGATCGAGCCCAAATATCTTCAAGCGAATGTAAAAGTTGGTCACGCATTATTACAGCATCGCCTATAAAAGACGGAATCGCATACAAATTTTGAATATCTATTCGAAATTTTTGCAGTACGAATGCCAGGCGACCTGCCGCTTCCAAACGATCTTGCATATCAAATACCCCGGCCTCAAGACATCTCAGGAGTCCTTCTGCAATCGAAAATTCCGTAAATACGGCATGCAAAACGACAAACAAAAACCGCCTGTCTTCCTGGCGTCTGACATACTTTGAAATCGGCGTGTGTTTATCCTCAGTCAATACCTCGTCCCAATTCAAAAATATTGAGCCCATCATGACGTGCCCGGCCTGGTGAAGTACATCTTCTATAAAATAGGGTAATGATCGATGTGCCGGCAGCGAAAGAAAACAGGTGCCATGGAAGTTTTCCGAGGCAAATGAGTTCACTGACTCACGGCAGAAAAGCAAGAAGGCGCGTGTTGTGTTATTGAGAATCGCGGAATATTCCTGAAATGTGACGTGTATAAGTTCCAGCGCGCTTTCCAATATTTTGTACAATTGTTCATCTGAAATGACAGGTAAATGTGGAATCTGTCCACCATCATCGCCGGCCAGATGCTCAGCATAGAGTGGATGATTATTTTCCAATATGCGGAATGCGCCTCGGCAGAGCGTTTTCTCGTCCACGACTTCAAAGGGGCGTTCGGTGCAATCCAGGGTTGCCATGCAGTTTTTTCCGCTGCGGATAATTTCAATGTTGCAGTCGGATGTTCTTACATCTGAAATTACCGTGCCAAGTCCCGGCAGAATAATTTCGCCGATTTGGTTGGTGCGCGCAAAAAGTTGAAGCTTTTCGAATCTCTCATTTTTATGCAGCATCTGTCTGGCAATGTATCCCGTCATGGCTTGCGTAACGTCATTTGGACTTTTTTGCGCAGCCGCAACAAGCGTGGGTTCCAGGAACGGATCATCCACATCGAAGTCGAGTGCAGCAAAGGCAGCGTGTGAACGCAACCACACCAGACGCCTACCCATCAAAGCACGTCTACCCTGGCCTTTATCCGCCCGATTTTGCCAGTAAGACCAATCAAAGTGCATATTGTCCTCTTTAGTAAACTGGCCAGCGCCGTCAGGCGCTGGCTGCTGCTATCGACTTGCGAGCTGTTTATAGCCCTTGAGGCCTAACTGGTCCACGCATCACGATCATTGCGTCCATCTTTTGAAAGATAGGAACTAATTCCGGGATCCAGATCCCGGTCTGCTCAAAAAACGCGGTGTGGCACTCAGAATAGGACCCCCCCGTTATTTGCGGGAAGATTTTATTCAACTCACTAGTCCCGGCCGTTTTTAAAAACGCATCGAGCGTCATTTTCTTCGCCGTCATGTTGGTTTTTGGTTTTATTTCCTGTGCATATAGTCCTGGCATTTTGACCCCCAAATTAAGATTGAAGAATGATTGAGGCGTTATCTGTCCGCAACAGAAGCCAAATTTGCTACAAGGTGAACGACAGGCACCTCTGAGGCATTCAGGCAAGCGACTCAAGTTGGATTAAACCATAGCGTCAAATTCCGGCATATATGCCGGAATATCTATACACATTAGCCTAGTCCTATATATATCAAGGCCGTAATGAATATATCCTTTGAACAAAAACTGGCTTTGTGCTTGCCCACAGCCGCATTCAACAGCAGATTTTTAATACTCGTTTAACGTTCGTAAACCGACGAAAGGCAATGTCCAGTATCATTCATCAATTTATCCGGTTGCAAGCTCACCCTGCCTGAGGGCCGCAGGCACAGATTAAATATTTTTATTGGAAAATGACTCTCACCGAACGTCTTTCGCTGTATCTGCAGCTCACCCGCCTGAACCGCCCCATCGGCATACTGCTGCTGTTGTGGCCGACGCTGTGGGGCATCTGGATCGCAGGTACCGGATCTCCTGCCTGGCATATCGTGCTGATCTTCACGCTGGGCACGGTGTTGATGCGCTCCGCAGGTTGTGCAATTAACGACTTTGCCGACCGCCATATCGACAAACATGTCAAACGCACCAGGGAACGCCCGATCACCAGCGGACGCATCTCACCCCGCGAGGCGATTTTTCTGGCTGCGGCACTGGCCCTTGTCTCTTTTTTGCTGATCCTGCCGCTCAACACCCTGACCAAACTGCTGTCGATTCCGGCTGTCTTCCTGGCCGCCAGCTACCCGTTCACCAAACGCTTTTTGGCAATTCCACAAGCCTATCTCGGCATCGCCTTCGGCTTCGGCATTCCTATGGCATTTGCGGCATCATTGGATAGCGTACCGCCCGTGGCCTGGCTGCTGCTGGCAGCCAACGTGTTCTGGGCGATCGCCTATGACACCGAATACGCGATGGTGGACAGGGATGACGACCTGCATCTGGGCATCCATTCATCAGCCTTGTTTTTCGGACAATATGACGTGGCAGCGGTGATGAGCTGCTATGCAATCACGCTTGCATTGCTGGCAGTAGCAGGACAAATGGCAGGGCTGGGTGTTTTATATTACTTGGGCCTGGCTGCTGCGGCCGGCATCGCGATATATCATTACACCCTCATCAAAAACAGAAATCGCGAGACTTGCTTCAAGGCATTTCTGCACAACAGCTGGATAGGCGCAGCCGTGTTTTCCGGCATTTTTCTGGATTATCTGTCATGAAGCCCGGCTACGACATGTTGCGCGCGAGCTATAGCCTGATTGCACCGTTTTACGACCTGGTCATCGAGCGTGCAATGCGCGATGCACGTATGCAATCGTTGCGTTCCCTGCCGGACGACGCTGAACAGAAGGTGTTGTTGAGCGGAGTCGGTACAGGACTCGACCTTCCCTTGCTGCCGAAACGCCATCATTACACCGCACTCGATTTCAATGCCGCAATGCTAAGCCAGGCGCGCCCGCGCGGTACCGATTTGCAGATGGACTGGATATTGGGAGACAGCATGGCCCTGCCGTTTGCCAACGCTCATTTCGACCATGTCGTGCTGCACCTGATCACCGCCGTCGTACCGCATCCTGAACGATGTCTGGCCGAGGCCGCGCGCGTGCTCAAACCTGGCGGCAGCATTATCCTGTTCGACAAATTTTTGCGCCCCCGACAAACAGCCCCGTTGCGCCGTTTGCTCACCCCTTTGTCGCGCCGTATTGCCACCCGGATGGACGTGGTGTTCGAGGAAATATTGCAACAGGTGCCGGAACTGGAATTGGTCAGCGATGTACCCAAGCTGTTAGGCGGCTGGTTCAGGGGCATCGTCTTACGAAAAAATAATCAATAAAATACGGCGGCATTATCAAACGGCTTCATTCTGCTAGAATAAACCCGCTTGCAATATGCAAATCACCCACTGACGAGCCATGACGATAGTCGCTGTTTTTAACCAGAAGGGTGGCGTAGGAAAGACCACGACGGCGCTCAATCTTGCTGCCGCGTTAGCACGCCGTGGACGCAAGCCTGCAGGCATTGACCTTGATCCGCAGGCACAGTTCGGCGCCATCATCGGCGTTACCGCACGCTCGGGCGATGACAGTATTTTCAGTCTGTTTCAGCGCAATCGCCCGTTGCATGAACTGATCCATGCATCAACCAGCGGAATCAGCCTGATTCCATCGCACGCCGAGTTGTCCAAGGTGGATGCGATGTATGGCAAGGGATACAACGCCATCAACAAGCTGAACATCAGCCTGCAGGCGGAAAAAAACGCGGAGAATACGCCCTGGGTAATCGACTGTTGCCCTATGGTTGGCGTCTTATCGCTCAATGCGATATTTGCCAGCGACGGCCTCATCATCCCCATTTCGGCGGATCATCTTTCCTTCAAGGGGGCCATCCAGATCAGAAAAACGCTCCATGCACTCGAACAGGTGCTGAAACGCCGCGTCAATCGCCGTTATCTGCTTACACGTTTTGACTCACGCCGGCGCATGGCGAGGGAAGTGTTGCTGATGGCGGAAAGAGAATTCGGCGGTGATGTTTGCAGGACGCTTATTTCGGAAAACGTAAGTCTGGCAGAAAGTCCTGCACTCAATAAAACCATCTTCGAGCACGCCCCGCACAGCATCGGTGCGAAGAACTACGATGCCCTGCTCGATGAATTACTGACCGACGGATTTATAAAATAATTCCGGACGCTTGCAATATTTGATTTTGCCAAACAAATTCAGTTGGATTTGACGATCAGCGACAACACCTCTTCGATATCAGCCGACTGTAAAATTTTTTTATCCATGTCTATGGTCTTGCAGTGCGTCACTTCGCATTGCCGGTACATCTGACGCAGCTTGCGCTCCGCATCCTGCGGATCCTTACCCTGAATCTGAATGTTGTCTACCCGCTGCCCGTTACGGGTCATCACGGAAAAATTAAATTTCAGCATAACGTCCTTAAATTCCCTCAGGCAGACTAAGGGCCTGCTCTGCAGGCAATAACAAACGAGCACATCGTACCACGGTCAATCACCAGATTAAATGCGACGTGGCATTCACCGCGGCTTTAAAGTAAGCGCCGCGAAAGAAGCATTGCAAGAGTAGCTGGAGAAATAAAAGACGTGCCGCTGAAAGTCCAATCAGGAACCTGATCACTCACTCTACGAGACGGCGCGGTTGGGAGATACCTGCACCCTGAGAAAAATCGATGCCGACCTCGCATAGCTTTGCGACGATTTCATCGCTTTCAACCAGCTCTGCAATGGTTTTAACGCCTATTTTTTTGGCGATCCGGTTTATGGATACCACCTTGGCAAGCTCTGCCGGGTCACTGAGCATATTGAGAATAATGCCACCATCAATTTTCAGAAACTCTACCTGAAAACCGCGTATCCGATCAAATGATGCGTCATCTCTGCCGAATCCGCTTAGTGCAACACAGCAACCGCATTGTCTTACCAGACGAATAAACTCTGCAACGGTGTTGCTGCGCGCCGCCAGATCCGCATCAGATACTTCAAAGCATAGAATAGCACCAGGCATCCTCTGATCATTTAATATATTCTGCAGAAAATTGGGAAACTCCGGATCGCCTATCGTGGCAGCGGCCACGTTAATGAAAAATATGGAGTCGTTATCATGGCCGAAGCTTTGCTGCTTTGAGGCCCATTCCAAAACTTGCTGAACCACCCAACGATCCAGATAGGGCATTAATCCGGTTGTTTCGGCCATATTAAAAAATATGCCCGGCGGCACCATGCTGCCCTCCTCTCCCATCAGGCGGATCAGTATTGCATAATGTGCAGACTTGCCTGAGTCTATGGGCAGCGGGGATATCAACTGACAATACAGGCGAAATTCTCCCTTCTGTATGGCCTCAATAAACAGCCTCCCCTCATCCGGACGCCCTTGCCCGAAACAAGTCTCCGGAATCCGTCCGTCGATTTCATTGCCGCCGGAATCCGCTTTAACTGCACTCATCAGAGTCGTTCCAACGCCAGACTTTCCGGCGACAGAGAGATCGGCACGTTTAGTAATATCCTCAGCAAGAAAAAAAAATCCGGTTACACGTCCGGCTGCATCAAACTGAGGAATATGCTCCACCTGTAGCCGGTAGACGGCATTGCCGGATATTTCCTGCAAATGTTCATAATGCAAATGATGTCCATCCAAAGATTGCCGAACTGCAGTCGCAATTCCGGCATAAGCCCGTGCCCCCAATAGTTCCCGCATGTGCCGGCCGTCAATGAGTTCAAATTTCAAGTTTAACCAGTCACGAAAGGCGCGGTTGTGGTATCGGCAGTGTCCATCGACATCAATCAACACCACCATCACCGACAAAGTCTCATCGACTAACTGCGAACGCGCCCGGATATCGGCGATATTTTTCTCGCAACTCTTGCGCGATCGCAACTCGTTCTCAAACTTTTCTTTCATCGACGACAATTGTGCCGTGCGACGCATCAATGCCCATTCCGAACGCGATGCGCGTGCCGCTTCAGCCAGCACAGCGGCAGTAAAAACGCCCATCAGGAATGCAATCCATGGCAGATTGTCCCGTGTGAAATAAATTGTTGTGACCAGCGCTGCCGCAGTAAAAATGACTGCTATCGATACCACATACGCCCGGACACCACGAAAGACCCCTCCACGCATATTTCCCCCTTACGCCATCTGCGTTACAGAACGCTTTTCAGCCTCCGGAACGTCCGCGGCTATCTCTTTGCGCCGCACCGATTGGACTTTGACAACACCAGTATCTATCTGGCCCTGACGGAAATCACAGTGAAAATACTACTACCATTCCTGAACAATTAATATATGCCTAAGAACCTATATATACCGGTCTGACAGCGATGGGGGTACTTGCCTGACTAAGTGAGCCGCAAATTACCGAATGCCTAAGAAAAAGCCCGCTTTCGCGGGCTTTTTCTTATACCCAATCTTTGGGTTGCAGGAAGGTATCGTACAAATCCGCTTCCGGCGTGCCGGCTTCCGGGTGCCAGTCATAGCGCCATTTCACCAGCGGCGGCATGGATAGCAGGATGGATTCGGTACGACCGTTCGATTGCAGGCCGAAGATCGTGCCGCGATCGATCACTAGATTGAATTCCACGTAGCGTCCGCGACGATACAGCTGAAAGTCGCGCTCGCGTTCGCCATAGGGCGTGTTCATACGCTTTTCCAGGATAGGCACATAGGCCGACAGGAAGTGATCGCCGACGCTTTGCTGGATACCAAATGCAGTAGCAAAATCAGGCACGCTCAAATCGTCGAAGAAAATCCCGCCGATACCGCGCGGTTCGTTGCGATGCTTTAAGAAAAAGTACTCATCGCACCATTTCTTGTATTTCGCGTGCAACTCGTCGCCGAAGGGGCTGAGCGAATTTTTGCAGATCTGATGAAAATGCACTGCGTCTTCCTCGAAGCCGTAGTACGGCGTCAAGTCCATGCCGCCGCCGAACCAGAATACGTCCTCTCCATCAGGCTTATGCGCCATAAACATGCGCACGTTCGCGTGCGTTGTCGGCGCGTAAGGATTTTTTGGGTGCATCACCAGCGACACACCCATTGCCTCCCAGCTGCATCCGGCAAGTTCAGGACGATGCGCGGTAGCTGAGGCCGGCATCTTATCGCCCTGTACATGCGAGAAAGCAACGCCGCCGCGTTCCAGTACATTACCTTCTTCGATGATGCAACTGATACCGCCGCCCGCACCTAAACCTGTCCTGAGCTCAGTCGAAGGGCCAGTGCCACCCGGCTCACGCTGCCACTTGTCGCGGATAAATTTTTTCCCGTCCACTTGCTCCAGACGTTCGACGATCAGTTCCTGCAATTCCAGCAGATATTCTTTAACGGCTGCGCTGTTTACGCTCATATTCTCTCCTTATGGAGTGCCGCGACACGTCGCAGCATCCCGATTATTCAACGCGCAACTGCGCATTTTAAAAATTAACGTATGATTCTACCATCCGCCCATGCGACGATCGTCGAAGGCTGTTTGCGTTTGCCCACCAGTCCCGGCAAGACCCACACCTTATTGCCAAACAGCCGCCTGCACTCGGCATAAGTTTTGACGGGACGCTGCCCGCTGATATTAGCGCTGGTGGACACCAGCGCGCTGCGCACATCTTGGCAAAGCTTGCGAGCTAACGGATGTGCTGTGAGACGCACCGCCAGCGTGTCGTGCGCACCACGCAACCAGCGCGGTGCGGATTTTTTAACCGGCATCAGATAGGTAATCGCTTGTCTGCCTGCCTCACACAGCAGTTCTTGTTGTGCCGGCGTGATGGGCTGCAGGTAACGCTTCAATTGCCGGTAACTCGATGCAATCAGTATCAGTCCCTTGCGCTGCGGGCGCTGCTTCAACTTAAGCAGGCGCATGACTGCAGCGCGGTTGGACGGGTCACACCCCAAACCGTAACAGGATTCAGTAGGATAGGCGATCAGCCCGCCGCGCCTTAAGTGACCGGCAACGCGGCGATACGATGGACGAGTACTGCCTTCACCCTTCACTCTTCACCCTTCCCCGCATGCGACGAAGTAGAAACAAGACAAAGATTATCGTCCAATGGCAATAGCCTACTTGTGCTTGGCGGCTATCGCACGAAAACCGATGTCGCGACGCATCTGGCAACCCTCGAAAGAAATTCCGTCCGCCACCTGATAGGCGCGACGCTGTGCCATGCGCACGCTGTCACCCAACGCCGTGACGCAGAGCACCCGACCGCCGGAAGTTTCAACGTTTCCATCGACCAGCCTCGTTCCGGCGTGAAACACATGCACATCTTCCTCACCTTTCGCAGGCAGGCCTGTGATCACATCTCCGCTACGCGGTGCATCAGGATAATTTGCGGCTGCCATCACCACGCCCAACGCGGTGCGTCTGTCCCATTCCACCTCAACGCTATCCAACGTGCCATTTACCGCATGCTCCACCAGCGTCAGCAAATCGCTCTTCAGGCGCAGCATGATGGGCTGCGTTTCCGGATCGCCCATGCGGCAGTTGAATTCCAGAACCTTTATGCCGCCCTCAGGCGATATCATCAGCCCGGCATACAAAAAGCCGGTATAGGTATGTCCTTCTTTTTCCATGCCCTGCACGGTAGGCTGTATCACTTCGCGTAGCGCACGCGCATACACTTCGGGCGTGACGACGGGTGCCGGGGAATACGCACCCATGCCGCCAGTATTCGGCCCCAGATCGCCATCCTGCAGACGCTTGTGATCCTGACTGGTCGCCAACGGCAATACGTTCTTACCGTCCACCATCACGATGAAGCTGGCTTCCTCGCCTGCCAGGTACTCTTCGATCACCACGCGCGCGCCGGCATCCCCCAGTTTATTATCGGACAGCATCATATCGATTGCTTCATGCGCCTCATCCAGCGACATCGCAACCACCACGCCCTTACCCGCAGCCAACCCATCCGCCTTGATCACAATTGGTGCGCCGTGCTTGTTCACATACGCATGTGCGGCGACAACGTCGCTGAAAGTCTCATAAAACGCGGTAGGAATATGGTGCCGCACCATGAAAGCCTTGGCGAAATCCTTGGAAGATTCCAGTTGCGCCGCAGCCTTGGTGGGGCCGAATATTTTCAGACCGGCACGGCGAAAGGTATCCACCACCCCTTTGGCTAACGGCGCTTCGGGGCCAACCACGGTCAGATAGATGTGTTCGCTCTGAGCGAATTCCAGCAATTCTTCGACACTGGTGAGCGCGACGTTTTCAACGCCGTTTTCCAAAGCCGTACCGGCATTGCCGGGGGCGACATAAACCTTCTGTACCTTGGGCGATTGCGCCAGGCGCCAAGCCAATGCATGCTCACGACCACCTGAACCGATAACCAGAATCTTCATGTTGATGCTCTCTTTAAAAAAGAGAAGGGGAAAGAGGGAAGAGGGAAGAGTAAAACCGGAGCTACTCGCTCACTACCCTTCTCCCTTCTCCCTTCTCCCTTCCCGTTGTTTAGTGGCGGAAATGCCTGAAGCCAGTGTAAACCATCGCGATACCGTGTTCGTCCGCCGCGGCGATGACTTCCGCGTCGCGCATCGAACCACCAGGCTGAATCACCGCCTTCGCACCGGCCTCGGCCAGCACGTCCAGCCCGTCGCGGAACGGGAAGAATGCGTCGGACGCGACGACCGATCCCACCAGGCTCAGGCCCGCGTTCTGCGCCTTGATTGCGGCGATGCGCGTGCTGTCCACGCGGCTCATTTGACCGGCACCTACGCCCAGCGTCTGACCGTTTTTGCAGAACACAATCGCATTGGATTTCACATATTTAGCGACGCGCCAGGCGAAAAGCAGGTCTTGCATCTGCGCGGCATCGGGTTGTGCCTTAGTCACGACGCGCAGTTGCGCTGCCTGGACGTTCAGAATATCCGGAGTCTGCACCAGCAGTCCGCCGCCGACGCGTTTCACGTCATAAATATTGTGCGCATTCGACAGCGGCACGATCAGCACGCGCACGTTCTGCTTGGCGGCAGTAATGGCCAGCGCAGCGTCCGTCACACTCGGCGCGATGATCAGTTCGACAAACTGATTGTCTGTGATCTGTTTGGCAGTTTCGGCATCCAGTTCGCGATTGAAGGCGATAATGCCGCCAAACGCGGAGGTGGTATCGGTCGCATAGGCCAGCTTGTAGGCGTTTAGCGGAGTATCGGCAATCGCCACACCGCATGGATTGGCGTGCTTGACGATCACACAGGCGCATTGATCGAAGGTTTTGACCAGCTCCCAGGTCGCGTCCGCATCGCCGATGTTGTTGTAGGAAAGCTCCTTACCCTGCACCTGCGTATAGTTGGCGATGCTGCCCGCCACCGGATTCAGTTCGCGGTAGAAAGCCGCATTCTGGTGTGGATTTTCGCCGTAGCGCATATCCTGCACCTTGGCGAAGTTGAAGTTGATCTGCGCCGGGAATTCGACTCTGCTACCATCGCTGCAAACCGTAGTCAGATAGTTGCTGATCGCTGAATCATAGGCTGCCGTGTGCGAAAACGCCTTCTTGGCCAGATCGAAACGGGTCGCATCGGACACCTGACCGTCATTGGTCTGCATCTCGGCCAGTACGGAGCTGTAGTCGGCAGGATCGGTAACGATGGCAACATGACCGTGATTCTTGGCCGCCGCGCGCACCATGGTCGGGCCGCCCATGTCGATATTCTCGAT
>JBAZCE010000005.1:0-47911 GCA_041671105.1 Gallionella sp. | reverse complement strand
GTCAATGGCGTTTATTTCAGCCTGTAAGTCTTGGATGTTCAAGGAACGAAAGAATCTATACTTTTTGATCTGCTGTCAAGGCATTTTGGTGGCATTTGAATTTGCCATGGATTTTAAAGTAGATACTGAAAATCTTTAATAAAATCGCCGCCGCATAAAGCGATTTCTCTAAACAGACTGTTGGTTCCTGTAGCGACGGTTAAGCCATAGACGTTGATCGGTTGCGGTGCCATTGCGCCTTTTACACCTAATGCATCCCATGTGTGAATCGGTTGTGGTTTGCCACATCGGTAAGTACTGGAATATACGGCATCAAGGTCTTGAAGGGTAATGCTTGTCAAGGGATTGGCATCATTTACGTAAACCGCTACAGCATCCATAGCTAACGGAATCACATGAGGTGTGTAACCGAAACGAGCTTCAAATGCCTCTTTCTGTTCACTGCTTATTGGGGTTCTTGTAAGTGCTATATCAGCTATGCCGTTGATCAATGCCTCAATACCTGCAGTTCCGCCCGGATCAGCGATAGTTACCGCGATTAATGGATTTCGCTCTGAAAATGCCTGTGTCCAGTAGGTCATAAGATTGCTTAATGCGACAGAACCGGTAACTGCCAAGCGACCTTCAACTGGCGCAGGCGGTTTGTTCGTTTTAACAGCATTGGCCGTGATTGCAAAACTCAGCAATGAAAAAAAAATTATCAGATACTTAGTCGGCTTAAAGATGAATCCGTAATGTGGTGATTTCATTATGTTCCTCACTTGTTTTTAATTTAATATCTTATTGGCTTTTAGCCGACTAAAAAATACCGGCCTCGCCTCCTTTGTGCCTGCTTTGTTGCAATATCCAGCTTCTCATAGCTGTTGACTAATCGCATCGCCGGCGTCAGTTTGATGTAGAAAATTTAAAAAGGATTTTGTTTCGCTCGGATATTGCTTCAGCAGTTGCTGTCATGTTGTTGCCGTTTGTTCAAGTAATTCCATTATTCTACCCAGTTTTGCTCTCCTGAATGGGTTTCTGTTATTGTTTTACCCAAGTCACAGCGTCCTGAAATTCTGCCGGTGTATAGGTAGCGACTTGGCCATCTATAAAATAGGAGCCGATTTTTGTAGCCCATTCCACCCATTTTTTGTCACTCACTACCGCTACTTTCTCAAAGTGATGTCGATGCTGTATACCAAATACGGCATCATCCCATGCTGCGCCTAGTTCCCATCCGGTAAAATTTTCGGCTAAATAAAATACCACTCTGATTTTTCCAAACTTATCTATCAGTTGGTTGAGTTGAGGAATAAAAACTTTCTCGTAATCTTGGCTGGTGAGACGTTCTGTTGCTTTGACTACCAGTGTTCTGCCTGCAGTTTCGTGCATAATTGCTATCATGAAAATCACCTCTTAATGGTTTAATCGATCAGTTAACTTCAAGGGTAAGGTAGTGGAAACGTTTTTCTGCCTACTCTTTATTTATATTTATCTACGTTCCAAAACGCTTTCGGGGTTTCAGGCAAAATTACCCAGCTTGCGCCAGCTCCAACATTGAGGCAGACAATTCAAAGGCGACATAGCGGCAGGCGTTTTAGAGTAAAACCGGATTGTTGAGCGTATTCATTCGCCATCAAGAGGGTCGCCGCCGCATTAGTGGTGGTCGAACGATAGCAGCTGAAACCCATAGTCATGATTGCCCTCTTTTAAACTGTCGATAACGCCTGATCAACGTGTTGGTTGAACTGTCATGATCGAGTTGCGGCTCATCCGCATTTTTAAGTTCGGCAGCGGTTTTCTGTGCCAATGCTTTGCCTAACTCGACCCCCCATTGATCGAATGAATCGATATTCCAGATAGCCCCTTGCGTGAACACGCTGTGCTCGTAAAGCGCGACCAGTTTGCCTAGCGTTTCAGGTGTCAACTGTACAACGAGAACGGTGTTGGTCGGACGATTGCCCTCGAAGGTACGGTGCGGCACCAACCAGTCGGGAATCCCCTCGGCCTTGACTTCGTGCTCTGACTTGCCGAAGGCCAAGGCTTCAGTCTGCGCGAAAAAGTTAGCCATCAATAAATCATGTTGATCGCCGAGCGGATTTAAGGTCTGACAAAAACCGATAAAATCGCAGGGAATCAGACGGGTGCCCTGGTGAAGCAACTGGAAGAACGAGTGCTGGCCGTTGGTGCCCGGCTCACCCCAATAGATCGGCGACGTTTGGTAGTCGACACAGGCGCCATCCAGCGTGATGTGCTTGCCGTTGCTCTCCATCGTCAATTGCTGCAGGTAAGCAGGGAAACGTTTGAGATACTGGTTGTAAGGAAAAACAGCGACCGATTGGGCATCGAAGAAGTTGTTGTACCAGAGCTTGAGCAAGCCCATGATGACAGGCAGGTTCCGTTCGAAGGGCGCCGTGCGAAAATGTTCATCCATCGCATGGAAGCCTGCGAGCATCGCACGGAAATTGTCCGCTCCGACGGCGATCATGGTCGATAGCCCAATCGCCGAATCCATTGAATAGCGTCCGCCGTCCCAATCCCAGAAGCCAAACATATTGTCGGTATTAATGCCGAATTTTGTCACTGCTTCGGCATTGGTCGATACGGCGACAAAATGTCGACGCACGGCTTGATCGTCAACGAGCTTATGCAAACACCAGTTACGCGCGGCGCGGGCATTGGTCAGGGTTTCGAGGGTAGTAAAGGTCTTCGAACAGATGATAAACAGCGTTGCTTCGGGATCAAGATCGCGCGTAGCTTCCTCGAAATCAGTGCCATCTACATTCGAAACGAAACGGAAAGTCAGGTCGCGTTGACTGTAATGCCGCAGTGCTTCGTATGCCATCACCGGGCCAAGATCGGAACCGCCTATGCCGATATTGACGATGTTGCGAATACGTTTCCCAGTATATCCCAGCCATTGACCACTGCGAACCTGCTCTGAAAAGATGGCCATCCTGTCAAGAACAGCATGGACTTCAGCCACCACGTCAACGCTGTCAAGCATGATCCGTTCACCTTCAGGCGCACGCAAGGCCGTGTGCAGAGCTGCCCTGTGTTCGGTCACGTTGATGATTTCGCCATTGAACATTGCCTTAATTCGCTGGCGCAACCCACTTTCATCAGCAAGCTTTATGAGCAACCGCATAGTCTCATCAGTAATACGGTTCTTCGAATAATCAAGGTAAATGCCCGAGGTATCGACCACTAATCGTTCACCGCGCAAAGGATCATCCGCGAACAGTTGGCGCAGGTGTAAAGGGCGTATCTGTTGATAATGCGCCTGCAATGCTTTCCATGCAGGGCGCTTCGTTAACGACGGTGTTGGAGAATGAATTGTTTTAGTCATTTTTTAGCTTCTGTTTGCTGAGTGCCTTGAACATGTATATCCCCTAAGCGTTTCGGAGGAGCGTCTTAAGGATCCACTGGACTTTCAACAACACCTAACTCAAAAACTTTTCGCAGATTTGGTAATTTGTCTTCTTATGGGTTCAATATCCGGTGTCTGAACCAACGATCCTGAGGCTTTATGTGCGACGGTTATTATGTCCGTTTCTTGCAAGGTAGTCTGTTCGCCAACGCACACATAGATGTTTTCAGTCCTTGATGGACGCGCCGCCGAACCCTATCATTGAGAATTCATTGTTAAGTTATCGGGCATTTTCAATTAGTATATAATTCATACAGGGATAATAGCCAAGCCCCGCCAAAACCCGCTCGTTGTAAGCCACTGACGATGTAAGGGCAGTCTCGCATCAATCGCCACAATAAGCCGGTACGATAGTTTTCGATCATGAGAACAATCGGCCCTTGATTAAGCCCGTAATGCCATGGTGATACCCAGCCATAGGGATTGCAGGATTTTACCGGATAGGTCGGGTTAAAAGTCGCTTTAAAGCCGTAGGGATTGGATCTTGTTAATTTAACCTGGTGAATGCAATAGTCCAATGTGGGCAACACAATCTCGGGCGCGAACGGCAACGACGCCACCACTGCCCACGGCGCGAGGGTGCCGTCATCGGGTCCGTAGGGCACACCGCGCCCCAGGTAACCGAAGAATTGACGCTCGATGCCGCCCACTTTGATCGTGTCGGGTCCGGGGCCGTCGCTCGCGGTGATCCCCCAGCAACATCCGCCATAGCCTGCGAACTTGAGCGGATTGGCCATCGCGTACCTTTGCTGTACATAAGTGGCGCGGCGGCTGTTTTCGAAATAGTCGATGCCCTTAACGCGCATGAACGCGTCCTGAATGCCGCGAAAATCAATCCAGAGATGCGAGAGCTGGTGCGTGAATAGCGGCCCGGCGTAAAGATAGTCATATCCGTAACAGTGTTCCCACCGGTAAGTGGAAGCCCACGTTATGTAGCTGTTCTCTGGCAGCGGATGAGCGGGCGAGCCCAGCCCCAGAATATACAGCAACATCGCCTCATCGTAGCCTTCCCATCGGTATTTTAGAAATCCGCTTTCGGGCTTCCAGCCGTGCGTAACCGTTGCACCGCCGTCTTGCGCCCACTGCCAATCCGCGCGGCGATAGAGCGCATCGGCGAGGGTGCGGATTTCATGCTCGTCCTCCGTATCCGCGTCAAAATACACTCCCGCCGTCAACGCACCGGCCAGCAGAAAAGCACTATCTATCGTTGACAGTTCGCATTGCCAAGCACGCCGACCAGTCCGCATATCGAGAAAATGATAATAAAAGCCCTGGTAGCCGGTGGCGTCGGGTTCAGGGCCTTGCGGGCTGTTCCAGAAAAAACGCAGGGTGGTCAGTGTTCGTTCTACCGCTGCGGCACGCGGCATAAAACTGCGCTCGACAGCCACCGGATAAGCCGCTAACGCAAAGCCGGTAGCGGCAATACTGGCAGGCCAATTCGCTTCGGTCTTGTCGAGCACCAGCCCGTTATATGGATTCGTCTCATGCAGAAAGTAGCTGAATGATACACCTTGAAGCATTTCCAGCTCAGCGTCAGTGGTTAATTTCTTGTCGTTCATGGTTTCCCCTTACATTTTGGTTTAAACGGAAACCCCGGCTGCTATGAGGACGCCTCTCTCGGGCCCACTCGCTGGAAGGGCGAGGTCTCACCACGATCAGATTTTAATACAAGTTCGTTTTCCTTGAACGACACAATCGTGCTTGAAGCAATCTTGTTCATCAACCGCTCGTTTTCCGCACCACTGATAACCAGAGTGATAATTGCGCCGGTGATTTTCCACGTGCCACGGACTGTACCCGGTGTACTTGGGAAGAGCATATTAGCAATGAACCCCATGGGATATAGTTGGCAGACGAAAGTACCATCACCGTCGAATGAGATTGTCTCTTTCAAATCAGCAACCGTGCCTTGCCAGCGACCGACGATTTTCGTCGAATATTCCGCCTGCGGAACAGGCTGTGAATTTTTTGCACAGGACGCTAAACAAAATCCCAAGACGACTACTACGATTACCCTTACCCAAGGCGTGCAATTCAATTTTATCAGATCAACTCTTTTCATCATTTTTCCTCGATATTTGTTGCCGGCGGAGCCGCCGGTGCAATAGCATTGTTCACGATTGTCTGCGCTTCCTCCAGAATGTGTCGTAGGTGTTCCTCTCCACGAAAGCTCTCTGCATAAATCTTGTAGATATCCTCGGTCCCTGATGGACGTGCCGCAAACCATCCGTTCCCGGTAATGACCTTCAACCCGCCGATGGGAGCCCCATTGCCCGGCGCGCAGGTGAGGACAGTCTGGATTTTTTCACCCGCCAGCTCGGTAAGTTTAACCTGCTCGGGTGAAAGTTTAGCCAGCATTTCTTTTTGCTCCGCTGTGGCCGGCGCCTCAACGCGGTCATAGGCAGGCTCACCGAACTCGTCCGTAAGTTCCCGGTAGATTCCGCCGGGATCGCGGCCCATTCGGGCCATGATCTCAGCCGCCAGCAAAGCCGGGATAATGCCATCCTTGTCTGTTGTCCAAACGGTGCCATTGATGCGGGCAAAGGAGGCACCCGCACTTTCTTCCCCGCCAAAGCCTAGCGAACCGTCGAGCAAGCCATCCACGAACCACTTAAAGCCAACCGGCACCTCGTAGAGGTTGCGGCCAAGCTTGGCGGTAACGCGATCAATCATCTGGCTGCTGACTACCGTCTTGCCAATCGCCGCATCCTTGCTCCACTTTGGTCGATGCTGGAAGAGGTAGAAAATGGCAACCGAAAGGTAATGGTTGGGCGGCAGCAATCCCGCGCTTTTGGTGACAATGCCGTGCCGGTCATGGTCGGTATCGCAGGCGAAGGCGATGTCGAAGCGATCCTTGAGGTCGATCAAGCGCTGCATTGCGTAGGGTGAGGACGGGTCCATGCGAATCTGGCCGTCCCAATCCACCGTCATAAAACGGAAGGTCGGGTCAACGGCCTTGTTGACAACCGTGAGATTTAACCCATAGCGCTCGGCGATTTGTCCCCAATAATGCACGCCAGCGCCTCCCAAGGGATCAACACCCATCTTGAGCTTCGCACCGCGGATGGCGTCCATGTCCAGCACATTGGCTAGATCCGTAATGTAAGCATTTAAAAAATCGTGCTGGTGAGTCGTGGGGGCGCGAAGCGCTTTCTCAAAAGGAATTCTTTTCAAACCCGATAGGCCATTCTCAAGAAACGCGTTTGCCTTTGTCTCGATCCAGGCGGTAACAATGGATTGGGCAGGCCCACCGCTTGGGGGATTGTATTTGAAGCCGCCGTCATGTGGCGGATTGTGTGACGGCGTGATGACGATGCCGTCCGCGAGACCGGTCTTGCGCACGTGGTTGTAGGTGAGAATCGCGTGGGAAACGGCTGGGGTTGGGGTATATTCATCCCCTTGCGCGATCATGACGTCCACTTCGTTTGCCGCCAGCACCTCAAGCGCGCTGGCAAAAGCCGGCACAGACAGCGCGTGCGTGTCGATCCCCAGAAATAATGGACCATCGATGCCCTGTTTTTTGCGGTACTGGCAAATAGCCTGGCTGATGGCAAGGACATGCCATTCATTGAAACTGTTTTCGAACGCAGAACCACGATGTCCCGAGATGCCGAAGGCAATCCGTTGTGCCGGCACTGAAGGATCAGGCGTCTGTGTATAGTAGGCGGTTACGAGCCTGGGTACGTTCACCAGCATCGATGCTTCGGCCGGCTTTCCTGCAAAAGGGCTTACTGTCATGGCTTTTTCTCCTCAAATATCGTAGTGATGTTGTCTCGAACAATAATTTTATTTCCCGCCCAACTAGTCCGCTGAATCATGCCCATCGGCGTGGTCTGGGGACGGTTTTTGCTCAGCGGACTCATCGGTTTCTTCGGATTCGAGACGCAGCAACTGCGCGTCGATATCTGCCAACAACTTTTCCTGGACGGCCTGACTGAGAAGTCCTCGGCGAAAGGCATCGATCACTGCACCTTTTTCCACCGACTGCAGGTGCCGCCCAGCCCATTGTAATTCCTCGGCTTTAAGTTGCTGTGCCTTGAGATGCAACTCAGCCAGTGCTGTACTATCGAGTTCAATCTTTTGCTCATAGTCGTGGCGGAGACTGGCAAGCACCTTCGGATGGGTGAAATGGACGTGGGACATTTGATTGATCTCTTCCAATGCGGCATGAGCTGCCAGCAGCTTGCCGCGCGTCAACTCATACGTTATGCGTTCCTGGTGTCCGCGTGCAATGCCCAGCCATCGCAGTATTGGGGACATCGTTAACCCATGGATAAGGATCGAAACAATGACGACCCCGAAGGTCATCGAGACCAGCAATTCCCGATGCACAAAATCTTTTGGGAGACTAAGCACCAGCACCATAGACAACCCGCCGCGTAACCCGCCCCAAGTCAGGATCACGCTCCACGCCCAGGGAATTCGTTCCCGCGTCCTCCGTAACAGTGAAGATACGCCGAAGATGACCATCGCCCTGCCTCCTGTGACCACGAGATAGGCGACCAGGATCGCCTGCCAGGAGGCCAGCAATGCCTCGAAATGCACCTCGAGACCAATCAGAAGGAAGACGATGGAGTTCAGAGCAAAGGCTACGTATTCCCAAAACGACTCCACGGCTATCCGGGTTGATGGCGACATACCGAGGGCGCCATAGTTTCCGCAGAGCATACCGGCCGAGACGGTTGCAATCACTCCGGAGTAATGAAAGTGCTCAGCAGCCAGGAAAGAAGCGTACGCTGCAATCGTCGTCAGCGTAATCTCGATCATTGGGTCGTCCACTTGCTTGATGACTTGTGAAACCGCCAGACCGATTCCCGTTCCAATAAGCGCGCCGATACCGACGATCCTGATAAAATCGAAGGCCAATTCGCCGGCTGTTACTACCGTTCCTGTCACGAGCGCAAGGCTCAGCGTGAAGAAAACGATCGCAGTGCCATCATTGAGCAGGCTCTCGCCCTCGAGCAACACGGCCAGACGCTTCGGGACGCCCAGATTCTTGAAGATCGCGACGACGGCGATGGGGTCGGTAGCGGAAATGAGTGCCCCGAATACCAGCGCGTGTTTCCAAGTAAAACCTTGCACGAAATGCAGCACGTTGGCGACCGGTGTCAAAATCAGGGCTGTCAGCACGATTGCCACCACCACGCCCGGCAGGGCCAACGAAAAAATGGCGAGACGGTTTCGCCAGAATTGTTTAAATTCGATATGAAACGCAGCATCGAAAAGCAGCCCCGGCAGAAAAATGCCGAACAACAACGCCTTGGTCAGGTGAGGCGCTTCGAAGGCATGCAGCAGCCCCAACACGAGGCCGGTAAAGACCAAGGCCACCGTGTACGGAACGGCCAGACGTTGCACAGCGATCGCCACGGCTGTAGCCACAACGAACAACAAAATGAAGATTGTTTCTGTCTCCATTACAGTAAATTACCTCCGCCCATCATTTATGGTGACATGGCCATCCCCTTGGCTCTGGATTCTGGATTCGACCAGTTGATCTTCTTTGAGGCCGAATCCGGCAACTCTTCCTGCGCTGGCTTCGGCCGCCAACACTCCTGCAACGCGAGAACATCTTCCTCTTTTCGTTAGTCGCCCTTGAGTGATGTTGTCGAGCCAGAGGCTTTGACCGGGATCGTGCAGTTGTTGTGTGACTTTCATGATGCCTCCTGTTGCGCACAACCAGCTTTGGGGATGTCGAGCAAGGCGGGAAAATCATAATTGATCAGGTTGGCGATATGCTCAATCGTTATATCAGCGAGTGAATAGGCGGCGATATTCCTGGGGTCGAGCGCGTAGTGACCCTGGCACGGGAATACGGTTGTCAGATGATTTCCCCAGACCTTTTTCATCGCCGCCAGAATAATGCGCAGCTTGTTGTCCACATCCAGCAGGAACTCCACTTCGTTTGCCGCTGTCATTCTGCCGCCCTCACCAATAGGGGGTTGTGCCAGCTGCCGTCTGCCGCAATAAGCGCATCAGCTTGTTTCGGCCCCCAACTGCCGGGCTTGTACGAATAAGCCTTGTGGTGCGTGTCAAGGACTGGATCGACCACCGCCCAGGCAGCCTCAACTGCGTCCTCACGGGTAAAGAGCGCGCCATCGCCGGCCATGGCGTCTTCCAAAAGCCGCTCGTAGGCTGTTTCCTCTCCCGGCTGCTCATCCAGCAGGTAGAGCTCGCGCTGGTCGCCGACAAACTCCTTGCCTGCGCGCTTGACCCGTGCGGCGAGGGCGACAGCGGAGTTGGGAGAGAGCCGGAAGCGCAGATAATTGGCTCGCTCCCCGTGCTCCGGTGCTGAATCGTCGAACAGCCTTTGCGGTGGCGGCTTTAACTCTACCAGAACCTCCGCCACTGTTGATGCTAAACATTTTCCGGAGCGCAGGTACCATGGCACTCCCTCCCAGCGCCACGAGTCGATGAACAGCCGCAGGGCGCAGAAGGTCTCAACGTCCGAGTCTTTCGCCACGCCCGGCTCTTTCCGGTAACCCGCGTATTGGCCGCGCACCACGTCATCCGGGTGTAGGGCGCGCATAGCTTGGAACACCTTGGCTTTCTCGTTGTGGACGGCGCCAAAGCCCTGATAGGCCGGCGGCTCCATAGCAAGCAACGCGACAATCTGGAACAGATGATTCTGGATGACGTCGCGCAGACAGCCGGCACTTTCGTAAAATGCGCCGCGACCTTTCACACCGAAATCCTCACACAGCGTAATCTGCACGCTGGCCACACAGTTGCGGTTCCAGATCGGCTCAAGGAACGAATTGGCGAAACGGAAATAGAGGATATTCATGATCGCCTCCTTCCCGAGATAATGGTCGATGCGGAAAATCGAATCTTCCGGAAATACTGACAGCGCGATGCGGTTAAGCTCCCGTGCCGAAGCCAGGTCGCGTCCGAACGGCTTTTCAACGATAACGCGGGCCTGATCGGCTAGCCCAGCAGCCCCGAGCCCTTTGATAACGGTCGCGAACAGCGCGGGCGGGATGGCGAGATAATGCGCCGGGTGCCGGGCATCGCCCAGCGCCTGCTTGAGCGCTTTGAACGTGTCCGGGTCTTTGTAATCACCACCTACATACTGGAGCCGGGAAAGCAGGTGGTCGAGGGCGCTCCGGTCATCGATCTTGGCGGCTTGCTTGATACTATCCTCCGCCTGTTCGCGCAGTTGCGTCAGACTCCACTGCGGGGCGGCGACGCCTACCACCGGCACGTTGAGAACGCCGCGCTTGGCCATCGCGTAGAGCGCCGGAAAGATCTTCTTGTGGGCGAGGTCGCCAGTCACGCCGAAGACAACCAGTGCATCAGCCGCCGATATCGGGCGGTTATAGTTATTGTCCATCTCAGTACCTCTCTTTCTTCTCATCATGGTCAGAAAACTTGCCCCATTCCCCGGTTTTCATGATTCTCCTCCCTTTTCCCATTCCGTGTGAAAGGTACCCTTGGCATCGATGCGTTCATAGGTATGCGCGCCGAAATAATCACGCTGGGCCTGGATGAGATTGGCCGGCAGCCAGACGCTGCGATAGGCGTCGAAATAAGCCAATGAAACCATTAATCCCGGGATTGGCACCCCTGACTCGGCCGCCTGGCACACCACTTGGCGCAAATCTTCCTGATGCTCCATGAGCTTGCGCGACAAGTTGGCATCCAGCAGCAAGTTCGGCAAATCGCGCCTCGTTTGAAAAGCCGCGACGATGTCTTCCAGCAACGCGGCGCGGATGATGCAGCCGCCCCGCCAGATTTGCGCCACGGCTTCAAGATCGAGCTGATACCGGTATTTTTCCGAAGCAACCGCCAACAGCGCCATGCCTTGCGCATAGGCGATGATTATCGCGGCAAAAAGCGCACGGCCCAGTTGCGTCAGGAACGTGTCGTGGTCGCCGGCCAAGCGCCGATGGGATAGCTGATAAATTGCGCCGGCCTGCTCGCGTTCCTTCGCGAACACGGACAGGTCCCGCATCGCGACCGCCAGGTCAATGGTTGGAATCGGCACTTGCAGTTCCATTGCGCTTTGTGAGGTCCATAAGCCGGTGCCTTTCTGTTTGGCCACGTCGAGGATTTCGTCGATCAGCCGCTTGCCGGTCTGCTCATCCTGTTTGGAGAAAATATGGCTGCTGATCTCCACAAGATAACCATTGAGTTCGCCCTTATCCCATGAAGCATAGGCCTCATGCACTTCAGCATCGTTCAAGCCCCAACCGCGTTTCATCAGGTCGTAGGTCTCGGCGATCAATTGCATCACCGCGTATTCGATGCCGTTGTGAACCATCTTCACGAAGTGCCCGGCCGATCCAGGGCCCAGCCAGGTCACGCACAAATCGCCGTCGACCTTTGCAGCAGCCGCTTCAAAGACGGAACGAACCCGCTCGTAGGCCTGTTTCGGCCCGCCGGGCATGATGCTCGGTCCGTGACGCGCGCCTTCTTCGCCACCCGACACGCCCACACCGAGAAATTGAATGCCTTTCGCGGACAGGTTGCGGGCCCGCACGTCGGTGTCTTTGAAGTAGGAGTTGCCGGCATCGATGATGAGATCGCCCCGTTCCAGGTGCGGAAGTAAATCCTTGATGACCGAATCGACGGGCGTGCCGGCGGGCACAAGCATCATGACCGCATGGGGCGGGCGGAGCTTAGAAATGAAGTCACTGATATTGTTCGTCCCGCAGATGTCCCGGCCGGTGGAGTCCTTCCTCAGGGCTTCGACCTGGTTCGGGTCCTGGTCATAGCCCGCCACCGGAAAGCCATGGCCGGCTATATTCAGTAAGAGATTGCGCCCCATGACGCCCAGGCCGACCATGCCGATTTCATAACGTTGTTGTGATTGCTTATTGGTCATGGTTTTGTCTCCAGAGAAGTTTGCTGAAATGGGTGGAATTGATCTTTATCTTTATCTTCATCCTTTCCTCCATGCCCGCCGCGTTGTCCGCGTCTGTTTATTTACGGGGTTCATCTTTCCGAATCTCCCGCTCCGCCTTCTCCCAGTCCTGAACTGCACGACCGTCCTGGCGGCCTCCCTGTTCATAGAGTTCATAGGCGCGCTTGGCGATCTGCGGGGTCATGTCGGCCGGTTTCTTGGATAATAGCGGCTCGGCCGTTGGATCGAACACCCGATAGGCAAGCAGTTTCACGCGATCATTCACGAGGAACCAGACCAGCGCATAACCCCAAACGAACGCTGCCCAGCCCCAGCCGAGGGGGGTCATAAACAACCCATAAACAGCAATCAAGGTCGCCACGATTTGCGTACCGAGCACCGCTACCCATAGAACCAGTGCGGGGCGTATGGACCAGAACGGGCCGCGCGTGCGCGTCAGGAAAATCGTCAGATGTCCCGCCACGGACAACTTCAGGTACATCAGCGTCTGGATGTGCGCACGGTCGAGATGAAAAACGCGCTCACCGAGATAAAACAAGCCAAAGGCAGAGACGACCCCAATAATGCCCAGCACTGTGGATATCCCCAGCACCATGTGCATGTTCCAGGCCTCGGGTTTGTCCTTGTAATGAACATTGTCATAGGCAATAGACAGGATGGCGCCGTCGTTGAGCAACGCCAGCATCACGATCATCACCGCCGTCACCGGATAAAAGTTGAAGATCAGGATCGAGAGCGTCATGAACAACAGTACGCGCAGCGTCTCGGCGATGCGGTAGATCGCATAACTGTTCATACGCTGGAAGATTTTCCGGCTCTCCTTGATCGCGTCGATGATCACCGACAGTCCGGTCGTCATCAGCACGATGTCCGCCGCCGCGCGCGCCGCGTCCGTCGCGCCGGAAACGGCGATGCCGCAGTCGGCTTTTTTCAGCGCGGGGGCGTCGTTCACCCCGTCGCCGGTCATGCCGACAATGTGGCCGCTTTTTTGCAGAACATCAATAATGTGGAATTTGTGTTCGGGGAACACCTGGGCGAAACCATCGGCCTTTTCGATGGACTCGGCCAGCTGCGCCGTCTCGTGATGCTTGGTGTCGCCGAAGCCGCTGGCATTGAGGATATTTGCACCCATCCCTAATTTCTTGGCGGTTTCCCGAGCAATGGCCAGTGCATCGCCGGTCACCATCTTGATCTTCACGCCCATCTCGCGCGCGGTTGCGATGGTTGCCTTAGCTTCTTCCCGGGGCGGGTCAAACAGAGGCAGCACGCCCAGGAACTGCCATTGGCCTTCCTGATCTGCCCGGGCCACGCCCAACGAACGAAAGCCGCGCGCCGCAAATTCATTGACCGCTTTCTCGACGGCGGGTTTTACCTCCCCGGCATTGGCCGCCAGCTCCAGGATCACCTGCGGCGCACCCTTGGTCACCTTGAACTCCTTTCCATCCGTGCCCTTGACGGTGGCCTCGGTGCGCTTATGCACCGGGTCGAACGGCTGGAAATGAAGCACTTGGTAGTCTTTTAAGGCCTGATCATTTTTAAGGCCGCCCAGTACGGCCAGGTCGATGGTGTCTTTATTATCCGCGCGAGACGCCAGCGCAGCGTTGAGGATGACTTGATCAGCAGGGATGCCGTTCACGCTGAACGGATCGCCCAGCGTCAGCTTGTTCTGGGTCAGGGTGCCGGTCTTGTCCGCGCACAGTATGTCCACGCCCGCCAATTCCTCGATGGCCGCCAACCGGGTCACAATCGCCTTTTTTTTGGCCAGCAGGCGCGCGCCAACCGCCATGGTCACCGACAGCACCGTGGGCATCGCTACCGGAATCGCGGCTACGGTCAGCACCAGGGCGAACTGCAAGGTGGTGAGGATCGGGTCGCCGCGGAAAATCGCGACGGTAATAATCACCGCCACCAGTGTCACTGCAAGGATAATCAGGTAATTGCCAATCTTCAACACCGCACGCTGAAAGTGGCTGACTGTCTCTGCCTCCTGTACCAGTTGCGCAGTCTTGCCAAAGTAGGTATTCTTGCCCGTGGCGTACACCAGCGCGTCGATTTCACCCGTGCGGATGATCGAACCCGAGAACACCGCCTCGCCGGATTTACGCGTGGCGGGCAACGACTCTCCCGTCAGCGCGGATTGATCCACCTCCACCGGGTCGCCCTCCAGCAAGCGCGCATCCGCCGGCACAATATCGCCCAGCCGCAGATGGATAACATCACCCGGCACCAGCTCACGCGCCTCCGGGTTGGTCCACTTGCCATCACGTTTCACCTGGGTCTTGACCGCCAGCTTGGCCTTCAGCGCGGCGATGGCGTTGCCCGCCTGATGTTCTTCCCAGAACCCGACCACAGCGTTGGCCATAAGCAGAAGCAGGATGATGCCAAAGTCCGGCCAATGTTGGGCTACCGCCGAAAGGATCACGGCCGCTTCGATCATCCACGGAATCGGCCCCCAAAAATAGGAGAGGAATTTCAGGAAGGCATTGGTTTTCTTTTCTTCAATCTCGTTAGGCCCATATTGGGTCAGCCGTTTCTTCGCCTCGGCCTGACTGAGGCCGTCCGGCGACGACCCCAGTTTTTTCTCCACTTCCTGCAGGGTCAGGGATTTCAGATCTTCGTTCGCATCGGCCTTCGATCCTGGCTTAGAGTCAGGAGCCTTGGGCGGGTCGGTATCAGGTTTCATAACGGCTATTCTCCAGTCTTTGCTTTGCAGCAGGTTGCGTAAGTTGTAGGAAATTTATTGTCATGCTCAGGTCTTTTCCATCGTGGCATTATATTCGCCACGGCGCGCAGCCCGGTTGCACCGGGCTCGATGATACAAAGCTTGCTGTGCCGCCGACACGTAAACCTCCTTGCCCTGCCAAATTTCCAGAGCCGGTTGCTGGATGGCGCGGGCAAAGGAAAACGCCAACGCCCCGGGCAATCGCGGCTTGGATCTAACATTCATGGCATTCAAACGGGCCGAGGCCAGTTCAGCGGCTTGGCCGCCCGACAAGAACGCAATCCCCGGCACCGCAGCGGGGACGGCTCGCAAGAGACACCTCACCGTGGCGTCGGCCACCTCGTCCACCGTTGTTTGCCGGGGGCAGGTCAATCCCGGCAGCACCATGTTGGGCTTCAGGATCATACCCTCCAGCATCACCCGTTGGCTGTAAAGCTGGTTGAAAAGCGTTTGCAGGACTTCCTCCGTTACCTCATAGCACCGTTCCAGGGTATGCTCGCCGTCCATCAGCACTTCCGGCTCGACGACGGGGACCAACCCGGCTTCCTGGCACAACGCGGCGTAGCGCGCCAGAGCATGCGCGTTGGTCTCGATGCACCCCCGACTGGGAAGGCCATCGTCCACGGCAATCACCGCGCGCCACTTGGCAAAACGGGCGCCCATTTGAGCATATTCAGCCAGACGGTCGCGCAAGCCATCCAGACCTTCGGTAATTTTCTCTCCGGGATGACCGGCCATAGCCTTTGCTCTGGTATCCACTTTGATGCCGGGAATGATTCCTGCATCGGTGAGGACTTTGACAAAGAGCGTGCCGTCTTTCTTCTGCTGGCGGATCGTCTCGTCGTAGAGTATCGCGCCACTAATCCTCTCACCAAGTCCGGGCGTGGTGACAATCAACTCCCGCCAAGCGCGCCGGGCCTCCTCGGCCTGGGGAATACCCAACTGGGCAAAGCGTTTGTTGCAGGTTGGATTGCTTTCATCCATCGCCAGCAGGCCCTTGTCGCCAGCGACAAGCTTCCTCGCGGTGTCTATAAGCGTTTGTGCACTCATCTCTGGTACCTCCGTAAATGATGATTAAGGGATGACCTAAAAAGCCCATCGTACATGGTGGGCTGAATTTATCATTTAAAACTACAGCCGCTTTGTGCAAATATTGCACACTCTTTTTCAATCAAGTTTTTCATATCAGTTATGATTCCACTCTGATGTCACTTCAATTCCTTCTGCTCGATTTTTTCACTTCTTTATCTCATTCTTACTCACGTGTCTGTGTTGACTCATCGACGCCGATGGATCCTTGGGCCGCAAGCGAACCTGCAGTTGATGGTTTACCCCTTAATATCCACTCGAAGGCGACGCCTATCAGCGCTCCCAGGATCGGTCCCGCCACATAAATCCACGCCGTGCCGAGGTCCCCACGCACTAAATCCGGCGTCAATGAGCGCACCGGGTTCATCGAGGCTCCGCTGATCGGTGCCGTCCATAGACCCGCCAGAGCAATATATCCACCCACTGCGATGGCGCCGTTGGCGCCGATGTTGCGCGCCCCTGTGGCCGTGCCCAGGATTGTGTTCACCAACCCGGCGGTCAACACTACTTCCATCATCAACGCGGTCCCACTGCCTACACCGCTACCCGGCACGGTCGCGCCCAACGCGCCGACGGTGCCAAACAGGGATCTCAGGAAGAGCGCCGCCGCGATACCACCAGTCATCTGTGCCACGACGTAACCCGGTACCCGGTGCCACGGGAAGTTACCCCGCAGTGTGAATGCCAAGGTAACTGCCGGGTTCAAATGCGCCCCGCTCACGGTGTCCATAAAGTAGATGATCGCCATCACCATGAGCCCGGGCGCAGCCACTATCATGCCCAGGCTGACAGCGCCGCCGCTCTTGGCAGCAACTACTCCTCCACCCGCAGCGACGAGAACCAGCAGGAACGTGCCCCCAAATCTCGGCGAAGAGACGGCGCCACTCATGCACCGGATCCATGAAGTCGGGAGACACCTGCGTCTGAACCATCCGTTCCTGCTGCGCCGCGTTAAGCCGGTCTGTGCGAAATGATGTCATATATACCCCTCTGTTCGTTGCTAAATCAGCCTTGCTTTTCAAGTTGCTTGCGGATCAACTGCAATTCCTGCTGACGTTTTGCGTCGGTTTCCGGGTAGCTCATGTTGAGCGCCTTAAAAGTATCGAGAATAATCCGGGAAATAATTAACCGGGTGTTCTTCTTGTTGTCGGCGGGCACTACATACCATGGCGCGGTTTTTGTACTCGTTGCGCTTAGACATGCCTCATAGGCCTGCATGTATTGTTTCCAGGATTTCCTCTCTTCAATGTCGGCAAGGCTGAATTTCCAGTTTTTTTCGGGCTCGTCGATACGATCGAGAAAGCGCTTCCGCTGCTCTTCCTCAGAAAGGTGAAGGAAGAACTTGATGATTCGGGTGCCGTTACGATAAAGATGGTTCTCCAAATCCACAATCGAACGATAGCGCTCCTGCCAGATAGTATTTTCGTCAAGCAACTCGTCCGGCAGCCTTTGGCTGCGCAGAATCTCCGGATGCACACGAACGATCAACACCTCCTCATAATAGGATCGGTTAAAGATGCCGATCCGGCCGCGTTCCGGCAAACACTGGGAGGAGCGCCACAAAAAATCGTGATCCAGTTCTGTAGCGCTCGGATGTTTAAAGCTGAACACCTGGCAGCCTTGTGGATTGACACCGGACATGACGTGCCGGATGGCGCCGTCCTTGCCGGCGGCGTCCATCGCCTGAAAAATCAGCAGCACCGCATAGTGGTTAGAGGCGTAGTGAAGACGTTGCAGCGAGCTCAGCTCCTCTACATGTTCTTCGAGAATTTTGTGGTACTTCTTCTTTGACTTGTAAACAGGGTCCACGAGCGTCGGCCACTTTTCGAGTTTGACCTTTTCGCCTTCCGGCACCTGGAAATCTTTGACATTTATTTTCATCTTCTTACCTTGTGTGTGCTGTACATGCGTTAATTCTACTTTGTCAGCTTAATGGGCATGCTCGCCATACCCGCTTTCATGCAGGAATGACGATCGTGGGAAGTATTGATTACGTAACCTGACAAGAGTGTCCAAGGCTTTCATGGTGCGGACGACAGATTGGATATCTACGGCGCTGGCGGGTCAGTCTCTATGGCCATTTTGATCGCGCAGCCGCCCGAGGGTGCTATCGATCAATCTGCACAACTTATCACCAGCGCCGTCAACGGCTTGACCCAAGGTCTGAGCATGGTGAGTGACCGCAACCGGCTGGAGGCCTTCGAGGCGTGCTTCCATCATGCAACGCATGTCATCATTGCCGTGCTTCTTGTCGCTGTTCTCATCGCTCAGGTGGACTTCCACTCGCGTGATGTGATCGCTGATTTTGCTCAAGGCACTTCCTACGATGCCACTGACATGAGCGGCCAGTGCCTCGTGACCTTCGATATTGCGGTCGGTATTAATTTGGATTTGCATGGTGTTCTCCCGTTTTGATTATGATAATATTCAGCTTTTTTGAAACAGCAGGATCAGGACGATCAATACCGCCAACATTGATACCCATAGCTTGAGAGCGGTGTGCGTGGCTTTTTCGGCTTGATCTTTCTCCCACCAGGATGCCGGATGAATGCCTTGCGCCATAAACGTCGTCACCCCGGCAAGGTTTATACTGATCAGATTCACCAGAAACAGCGACAACGCACCCATTGCCAATGCCGGATGGCCTCCGCCCAGCAGCAGCCCAAAGGCCACCAACGGCGGCAATAACGCCACCGCCACCATCACCCCGATCAGCGCCGTCGATACACCCGTTGTAAATGCCAGTGCGCCGGCACAGCCCGACGCCAATGCCACCGCGATGTCGCCCATTCCAACCCCGTTGCGCGACGCCAGTTCTGGCAAAGCCGGGTTCACTTGCAGCAGCATGCCGATAAACACCGACAACACCATTGTCGTCGCAATCCCGGCCAAGGCCGTCAGGATTGCACTGCGAAGCAGCGGCAAGTCACCCAGCGTCGTGCCGAGCGACAACGCCATGTTCGGCCCAAGCAAGGGCGCAATCACCATCGCCCCAATGATGATGGCCACGCTGTCGTAATACAGACCAACGGCCGCCACGATGGTGGACAACACCACCATCGCGATATAGACCCGCGAACACTCCGCGGCATCTTTGATGTCCTCATACAACTCCTCCCGGCTGACCCGCTCCGGCGACTTTTCCTCCGGCGAGGCTTGTTTGTGCGTGTCGGTCGGTTCTGGCTCGTCGCGCGGCAATGTCGCTTCGACAGCCAGAATCACCACGCGGTTGCCCTCCTTGCCGGCGTAACGTTCCCCCAACAAATCCAGCACTGCCTCGCTCTGTTCCGCATCCAGTAAAATCCGCACCAGCACTTCCCCGTCCGATAATCGGATCTGCCGGTGTTCGAGCACTTTGTGCTCCTTGAGAAGATCGAGGACTTCCACGCCGTCCTGCTCTGGTAATACCATCTCAATTAATCGTAGCGCCATAGTCGTTTCACCCTTTCCATTTCCAGTTGCGGATCTCCGGCAAGTCTTGACCGTGCTTGTCGATGTATTGCTTGTGCTCGAGGAGCTTGTCCTTGAGCTGTTGCTTCAGAGCGATGCCCTTGTCGCCGGTCTGCGGCAGGCGGTCGATGGCGTCTATCACCAGATGGAAGCGGTCCAGCTCGTTCAGCACCGTCATGTCGAACGGCGTTGTGATAGTACCCTCTTCCTTGTAACCGCGGACATGGATGTTATCGTGGTTGGTGCGGCGGTAGGTCAGCCGGTGAATCAACCACGGGTAGGCGTGGAAGGCGAAGATGACTGGTTTGTCCTTGGTGAAGAGCGCGTCGAAAGCTTCGTCGCTCAACCCGTGCGGGTGCTCGGATTGCGGCTGTAGCTTCATCAGATCCACGACGTTGACCACTCGGATTTTCAGGTCGGGCAAGTGCTCGCGTAGAATGGAGACGGCGGCGAGCGTCTCCAGCGTGGGTACGTCGCCGCAGCAGGCCATGACTACGTCGGGCGCTGCGTCCTGATCATTGCCGGCCCATTGCCAGATGCCGATGCCGTCGGCGCAGTGCTTGACGGCAGCTTCCATTGTCAGCCACTGCGGTGCCGGGTGTTTGCCGGCGATTACGACGTTGACGTAATGGCGGCTGCGTAGGCAGTGGTCCATCACCGACAGCAGACAGTTCGCATCCGGCGGCAGATAAACACGCACGATCTCGGCCTTCTTGTTCACGACGTGGTCGATGAACCCTGGGTCCTGGTGGGTGAAGCCGTTGTGATCCTGGCGCCAGACATGTGAGGCCAGCAGGTAGTTCAGCGAGGCTATCTTGCGCCGCCACGGCAGGTGCGACGTGACTTTCAGCCACTTGGCGTGCTGGTTGAACATCGAATCGATGATGTGTATAAACGCCTCGTAGCAGTTGAAGAGGCCATGCCGTCCGGTGAGCAGGTAGCCTTCCAGCCAGCCCTCGCATTGGTGCTCGCTGAGCATCGAGTCCAGCACGCGTCCGGCGGGCGCGAGAAATTCGTCGTTCGGCGCGGTTCTGGCGTCCCACTGACGTGGGGTCACTTCAAACAGCGCTTCCAGGCCATTGGAGAGCGTCTCGTCGGGACCGAAGACTCGAAAATTCCGCTGTTCACTGTTCAGCTTCGCCACATCGCGAAGGAAAGGTCCAAGCACATGAGCGTCACCGATCCCGCGGACACCGGGCTCGGGCACGTCAGCCGCGTAGTCGCGAAAATCCGGCATCCGCAGGTCGCGCAGCAGCAGGCCGCCGTTGGCATGGGAATTCGCCCCCATGCGTCGTTCTCCCTTGGGTGCCAGTTCGGCCAGTTCCGCTTGCAGACGACCCTGCTCGTCGAAGAGTTCCTCCGGCCGGTAGCTCATCAGCCAGTCTTCCAACAGCTTGAGGTGCTCGGGATGGGTGTCGGGATGCAGAGGCACCTGATGCGCGCGGAAGGTGCCTTCGATCTGCTGGCCATCAACCACTTTCGGCCCTGTCCATCCTTTAGGTGACGCCAAGACGATCATCGGCCAGCGCGGCCGCGTAAGGTCACCGTTGGCACGGGCGTCGTGCTGGATAAGCTTGATCTGCTCCACCGCCGTGTCGAGCGTTCCGGCCATGGCCTCGTGCATCAATGCCGGCTCGTGACCCTTGACGAAGTAAGGCGTCCACCCGTAGCCGCGCAGCAACTGTTCCAATTCCTCATGCTCGATGCGGGCGAGAACGGTTGGGTTGGCGATCTTGTAACCATTGAGATGCAGGATCGGCAGCACAGCACCGTCGGTGGCCGGATTGAGAAACTTGTTGGAGTGCCATGCGGTGGCCAGCGGCCCGGTTTCCGCCTCGCCATCACCGACGACGCAGGCGACGATCAGGTCGGGATTGTCGAATACCGCCCCGAACGAATGGCTGAGAGAATAGCCCAGCTCGCCACCCTCGTGGATCGAGCCAGGGCACTCCGGTGATGCGTGACTGGGAATACCCCCGGGAAACGAAAACTGCAGAAAGAGCTTTCGCAGCCCGGCCTCATCCTGGCTAATGTCGGGATAGATCTCGCTATAAGTGCCCTCGAGGTACGTGTTGCCGACCACAGCCGGACCGCCATGTCCGGGGCCGGAGACGTAAATCATGTCAAGATCGTATTTTTTGATGATCCGGTTCAAGTGCGCGTAGATGAAGTTTTGTCCCGGCGTCGTTCCCCAATGACCCAGCAGCATATGCTTCACGTCCGCAAGCGTGAGCGGCCGCTTCAGCAGCGGATTGTCGTAAAGAAAAATCTGGCCGACCGACAGATAGTTGGCGGCGCGCCAGTAGGCGTCCATCTTGTGGAGTAATTCCGGGGAAAGAGTCTTGGTATTCATGGTTTAATTCCTTGTGTTGAGTGCGCCATAATTGTTTCTGCGAGCGTTGAGCGCCTTTCGGCCTGAGCAGCGCATAGGCAGGCGCCGAAGATGAAAATGCACCCGGATAGGTAAATCCACAGCAGTAATGCCATGATCCCGCCGAATGCCCCATAGACCGCGTTTAACGTGGCGAAGTTTTTAAGGTAGATCACAAATAGACTTTCGGCCGCCTGCAAGAGCGCCGTGGCGCATAGAGCGGCGATCCAGACATCGGTAAAGCGCGTGGGCCGCCTCGGAGCCAGCCTGTAAAACAGGCTTAGACTGAAGAACACCACCAACAAGGGGATGAAAAAGCTCCACAGGATATAGACCCAGGAACTGAAATCATGAACTGGAAAAAGCCAAGCCTTCGCCATTTTCGCCAGCACCGGCACCGCAACGGCCAGAAGGACCGAGCTGACCAAAATGACGAGAAAACCCAAGCTTTTGAACGGCAGCCGCCACCAATTGGAGGTCTCGGCGCCCCAGGCCTGGTTGATAGCGCGGATCAGTGTGGCGAAGAAACCCATGGCTGCCCAAATGAGCATGAGAGATGCAAGCACACTCGCTTGCCCACGCGCTTTGATGACGCCGGCGATGGTATCAAAAATGGTGCTCTGCATTTCACCAGTAATCGGGACGAAGGTTTCAACGTAAGCAATGACCTCTGTTCCAGCCCAGTCCCGGTCAATAAAAGCCGAGGCAATCGTGACGATGAGGACAATCAAAGGAAACAGCGAGAAAAACGCGTAGTGCGCAAACGCTGCCGCCGACTGCGCGCCGTCCATCTGCGCAAACTTTTTCACGGCAATCAAGAGTATGTCCCAAGCCCTGCTGGTCCTTTGATCAGGCCGGTTGGTATATGCATCTGGCTCAGTCTTTCTTTGCCGCCGGGCATTGAACACGACCTTCACTAACCCCAAAACCAGCAGCGGTATGGCGCCCACCGCGAGTAGCAGGAAGCAATCGGCGAGCGGCACAGATGACGTCTTCAAAAAGCGGCCCAGAGTCGCATTATGTTGGCTCCAAATTTGGAGGCCGAATGAAATGGCAACCACGATGACCAGGTTAACGTTCGTGAACAGGGAGATGCGCCAGACGGGTTTGGTCTCGCTGCGGGCGCCAAAAGAGCGCAAGAGTTCGGCGAAGACCAGAGTCGCAAAGGCCTCGGTGCGGGCCATTTCTTCGGTTCCCGTCTTCAAGCCATAGAGGTATACCGCGAACGCCACGCCGGCCGTGAGAAAACCGGTGAGGAACATTGTGAAGAGGAAGCCGTCATCTGTAATCCGCTCAGACCGGCGGCGAGGTTGGCGTTTCATTACGTCTGGGTCGATAGGGTCGGTGGCGAGGCAGAGCGCAGGCAAACCGTCGGTGACGAGATTGATCCAGAGCAGGTGAATCGGCAGCAGCGGCGTCGGCAGTCCGATGATCACACAGAGCGTCATTAACAACAGTTCACCGGTGTTACCCGCCAGCAGGTATTGAAGCGTTTTGCGGATGTTGGCGTAAATACCCCGGCCTTGTTCGACAGCAGCGACAATCGAGGCGAAGTTGTCGTCGGTGATAATCATGTCCGCCGCCTGCTTGGTGACTTCCGTTCCTGCTTTCCCCATGGCGATGCCGATGTCGGCGCCCTTGATGGCCGGAGCGTCGTTGACGCCATCGCCGGTCATCGCGACCACCGCATCATTCGCTTTCCAGGCACGGATGATGCGCAGTTTATGCTCGGCGGTGACGCGGGCGTAAACGGCAACTTCGGGCGCTCGCCGCCTAAGTTCGTCGTCGGACATCTTGTCCAAATCTATACCGGCGATAGCCATGTCGTCGGCTGAAGCGATGCCGAGTTCCCGCGCAATAGCCGTCGCGGTGTGTGGATGGTCGCCGGTAATCATCACCACACGAATGCCGGCGGCGCGACATTTTGCAACGGCCTCTTTGGCTTCCTGGCGCGGCGGATCATACATTCCTGTTAAACCGACGAATACAAGATCGTGCTCCACGGCGTCTGCCGTCAGGTCGGTGGGCGCTGCATTGTCCAGGTCGCGCCAGGCCGAACCGAGCACGCGCAGGGCTTGCTGCGCCATCGCAGTATTTTGTGCCACAATGTTCTGTCGATCTTCATTCGACATGGGACGGATTCCAGTGCTGGTGTAGAGGTTTGTACAACGCTCCAACAGCACGTCGGGCGCACCGTTGATAAAGGCGCGTAGCTTTCCGTCCGGCATCTTGCGAATCACGGTACTGAGTTTGCGATCGGAGTCGAAAGGTATCTCGTAATGCTTCGGTAGTTCCTGCTCGATACGTTCCTGGTTGCCGCCGGCTTTGGTGCCGGCGGCAAGCAAGGCGCCTTCGGTAGGATCGCCGACGGTTTTCCAAGCCCCGTTTTCCTGGACGAGATGGGCATTGTTGCAGCCGAGGAGGACGGTCGCAAGTTCGAGCAATGGTGCCGCGTGCTGCGCTTCGGCCTTCTTGCCCTCGAAGCGCACTTCGCCGTCCGGCCCGTAGCCTTCGCCAGTGACTTCGTAGCTTTGACCTGCGATGTAGAGAACGCGCACGGTCATTTCACCCACCGTCAAGGTGCCGGTCTTGTCCGTGCAGATGACTGTCGTTGAACCGAGCGTCTCGACTGCCGGCAGTTTGCGCACCAGCGCGTGCCGGCGGGACATGCGCAATACGCCGAGCGCGAGCGAAACGGTTACGACAGCAGGAAGTCCCTCCGGCACGGCTGCCACGGCGAGACTCACCGAAGTCATGAACAACTCGAAGGGTTCCGTCCCGCGCAGCAATCCCAGTCCGAAAAGTAACGCGACGATGCCCAGCGCCGCCCAGACGAGCACCCGCCCAAAGGACTCAAGTTTTTTCTCCAGCGGGGTGCGTTCCTCCGCACCCGCCTCTGTAATCAGTCCGGCGATGCGGCCCAACTCGGTATTCATTGCCGTGGCCACAACGACGGCTTGACCAGTGCCCGCCGCAACACTCGTGCCCATAAACACCATGTTCTTACGGTCGCCAAGCGGGACTTCGTCACTCTCCAAAATTTCGGACAGCTTCGTCTCCGCCTCCGATTCGCCGGTCAGCGCGGATTCAATGCATTTGAGCGAGGCTGCTGTCAGGAGACGGGCATCAGCCGCGACCAGATCGCCGGCTTCCAGCTCCAGGATGTCACCAGCGACGATTCTCGAGGCAGGAATCGAAGCGACTTTCCTATCGCGTCGCACTTTGGCCTCGGGCGCAGTCATCTTTTTGAGCGCCGCGATGGACTTTTCCGCATTGAACTCCTGGTAAAAGCCGATGACGGCGTTGAGGACGACGATCGTGAGGATGGCGATGGCATCCACCATTTCGCCTAGTAAGCCGGATATGACACCGGCCGCGATGAGAATCCAGATGATGAGACTCTTGAACTGGCCGAGAAAAATTTGCAGCGGGTTGATGCGCTTACCTTCTTTCAGCTCGTTCGGGCCGTCAGCCGCAAGGCGTTTCGCTGCTTCCGTCGCCGAAAGTCCGGTCGCTGCGGAGCCGAGTTGTGCCAGTACTCTCTCACCAGACTGGCTATGCCAGGCTTTACTTTTGGGCTGTTCGGCGATGGCGGGTGCAGGGGTCATGGGCTGGCTCCTCCACTCGCCAGTTCCGCCCTTGATGGAACCGTCCTTTCGAGCATTGTTCTCTCCATGCGCCACACTGAATAAGTCACGCATGCAAAAAAAATCTTTCTAGTACTTGCTTCAACGAGAATGCTCCTTGGCAGCCGGATCCTCGACCCAGTATCCCTGACGATCGTAATGTCGGTGCAGTCCGGCCTCATAATCACGGGTTAGCAGAGGCTCCTCTGTGTATTCCGGTGACTGCCTGATGGCCTCACGGGTTAGATTAACGAAGACTGTCGACTCGCTCCAACTAACCCGCTCGATCCATTGCGGTGAAACCAGGACTTTTTTTCCCGGCCACCAGTTTTGCGTATTGATGATTAGATAACGAATCGCCCATGTTTCGTCGTCGATGATAAAATCCTCGACATGGCCAATATCGCCGTCTTCGGCTTGGATGTGATGGCCGCTTACATCGTATGTGCTGCGCAAATGTGGATCCCACGCGTTTTCACCTTGAGTGGGTTCTCTCCACTTTTCACGGTCACGCTCAATATAGGGATAAGTTGGATAAGATCCCCACATGAATGGGCCGCCCCAATACAAAGGCCAACCATAATATTCGTAGTAGTCCTCCTCGAATTGTCGAGAAACAGGCTTATCGCTGTCCAGGGATGGACTGTCCTCTATCTGCCTTTGAGTCAAATCAATGGTGATGTATTGCTCTTCCTTATTCACGGCGATCAGCGCATAGGGTGAGATCAAAACCTTCCTGCCGGTAAGCCAGTTGCCTGTGTCGGCAACCAGATAGCGAATCGTCCAATAGTGGTCATCGAAGTAGAATTCATTGACCGTCCCTATTTCCCCGTCGAGACCGTGTAATTTGTAACCTTTTAGTGTTTGGGCTTTGTTGAGCATGGTAGTACTCCTGGTTTTTTAAGTTTGATTTTTGTACGCTGTTGTCGATCGACTGGCAGTCGTATTCGAAAAATCGCAACGCTTTTATCCACAGTTAGCCGCCAGTGTGGTCAATCAGTCTGATGCCGCCTCCTTCATGATTTTGACAATGGTGTTTTCCACATCCCGCGCCACTATTTCCAATTGCGGTACGTTGAACATCGCCAGAAGCGTGGTTGGTTTCAATGTCGCCAGAACAGTTTTACCTTCCTCCTCGTAAATGCTGATTCGGCAGGGCAAGGCAGTGGAGACGCTCATGTCTTGCTCAAGCACTTTTTTGGCCTGTTGCGGGTGACATATTTCAAAAATCAGGCATTCACTGTTGAATTCCACGCCCTTTTTGTTCATGGTTTCTTTGAGGTTGTGCACCTGCATGACGCCAAAATGATTGGCCTGGACAGCGTCTTGCAAGGCAGCGGCAGCTTCCGTTACGTTTTTATCGGTAAATAATTTGACCAGCATAAGATGACCTCTCAAGGTTAATAGTTGACATAAGTTACAGCGCAGGACGCTGGATTGTTTTTAACGGCTTGTTCATTTTTTGGCTTCAGGTTCAGGTTCAGGCTCGGCCTTCAGACGCAGCAGTCGCGCGTTGATGGCCACAATCACCGTGCTCGCAGACATCAGCACAGCACCCAGAGCGGGCGAGAGCAACACACCCCAAGCGTAAAGTGCCCCGGCCGCCAGCGGAATGGCGACGACGTTGTAGCCCGTGGCCCAGACCAGGTTCTGAATCATCTTGCTATAGGTGGCGCGGGAAAGTTGCACGATAGCCACGACATCCAGCGGATTGCTCCGCACCAGAATAATGTCGGCGGTTTCCACCGCTACATCGGAACCGGCGCCAATAGCGATGCCAATATCGGCCTGCGCCAGCGCCGGGGCATCGTTCACGCCGTCGCCAGTCATGGCCACCAATACGCCCCGGGATTGGACCTCTTTCACTTTGGCGGCTTTGTTCTGGGGCAGGACTTCGGCGAAGTACTCATCCAGTCCGATTTGTTCCGAGACCCATTGGGCCGTTGCCTTGTTATCACCGGTAAGCATCATGCAGCGAATATTTAATGCCTTGAGGGCAGCAATGGCTTGCTTTGCCTCAGGGCGGATAATGTCAGCCAAGGCGATCGCACCTTTCAGCTGCCCGTCCACAAGGACAAACACGACCGTTTTGCCCTGGGCTTGCAGTGGCTCGACGCGCTGGTCATCGTGCGCGATGTTCTGTTCGCGCAAGTAGCCCGGACTGACCACTTTGACCTCTCTGCCATCGACCCGGCCTTCTGCGCCTTTACCGGGGATGCTCTTGAAGTTTTCAACGGGCAGCTTGTTTTCCGAGGAATCGGCTATCGCCTTGGCGATGGGATGCTCGGAATTTGCATCCACAGAAGCCGCGTATTTACGCAGAGTTTCTTCGTCGATGTCCTGCGCAAGCATCAGTGTGTCAGTTACACCGAAGCGGCCCTCGGTCAGCGTGCCGGTCTTGTCAAAAATGATGGCTTGCAGTTTTCGGGCACCCTCGAATGCGCTGCGATTACGAATGAGCAGGCCGTTGCTTGCTGCAAGTGCCGTGGAGACTGCCACCACCAGGGGCACAGCTAGACCAAGCGCGTGTGGGCAGGTAATCACCATCACAGTCACGGCCCGTTCAATGGCAAAGGCAAATTCCTTGTTAATCAGAACTAGCCAAATGAGGAAGGTGATGGCGCCGCAACTCAGCGCTACGATGGTGAGCCACATTGCGGCGGTGTCGGCAAGACTTTGGGTCTTCGATTTGCTCTCTTGGGCCTGTTTGACCAGGTCGATGACCTGCGATAGAAACGAATCCTTGCCGGTGCCTTTGACCTCAATGGTCAGCGAGCCTTCGCCGTTGATGGCGCCGCCGATGACTTTACCGCCGCTCTTCTTGGTGACTGGGGTGGATTCCCCGGTAAGCATCGCCTCATTAACTGAACTTTCGCCCTCAACGATGACACCGTCTGCGGGGATTTTCTCGCCAGGTTTGATCAGGACTTTGTCATCTACCGCCAACTCGCTCAGCGGCACGTCCTGCATGCTGCCGTCCGGCATGAGTTTGTGGGCGTCGGAGGGCATGAGTTTGGCCAGTTCCTCCAGAGCCTTTGAGGCGCCCATCACCGACCTCATCTCGATCCAGTGGCCCAGCAGCATGATGTCTACAAGCGTTGCCAGCTCCCAGAAAAACATCTTGCCGGTCAGGCCGAACACCACGGCGCTGCTGTATAGATAGGCGGTGGTGATGGCGACGGCGACCAGTGTCATCATCCCTGGCTTGCGGGCTTTAAGCTCATTGAACAAGCCTTTGAGGAACGGCCAGCCGCCATACCAAAAGACCGCCGAGGCAAAGCCAAACAGGACGTAGAGGTCGCCGGAAAAGCTGATGGCTTGATGCAGACCCACCAGCTTCTGGAGCATCGGCGAGAGGGCGAGAATCGGCAGAGTCAGGACCAGCGAGATCCAGAAGCGTTTGCGGAAATCCGCCACCATATGAGCATGATGGTCTTTGTGGTCAGTATGGCCGGAATCAGCGTGCTGCAACTGATCCTCGGCCGCCAGCCAGTTCTGTTCGGCATGTCCTTGCGGACGACCTTCCTTCAGATAGATGGCGTAAGCCTCCTTGCCTACCTCGTCCTGGGTTGGCTGTGTTGCCGGTTCATCTTTGGCTGTGTGTTCGTGTTCGTTCATATAGAGCGTCTCCTGTCATTTTTTAGTTGTTCCGATTTCCTACTTGCACAGGTAAATCAGCAACCGCGCCTCGACCGCTTTGCACAATTCCGGGCGACCAATGTCGCGTCCCTGCAGTTCGAACTGTATCGATTAACACCAACTGGCCCGGTCGCCGCGGTCGGCCAGCAACTCTTGCATGTTGGCCTCGATGATCCGGTAGCCTACATTGCCATAGAGCTTCTGCCGTCCTTCGTTGAGCAGGAAGGTGGGGCTGCCTTCGATAAGATGCCTTTCTTTGGCATCCAAGTCCGCGCAAAGTGCCGCATAAGCAGCGCCACTGTCGATTGGTCTGCGGATATCGGCAAGGGGCAAAGATATGTCCTCGGCAATCGCTTCCAGATTGGAACGATCGGCGATGTCTTGCAGATCCCGAAAAAAGCTGAGACGACACCGCCAAACCACTTCTTCGAACAGGCTCTTGCTGCCAAACTGCGCTTGGGGCGCCGCGGAGATTTCACCGGCTTTCTCCAGAAGCTGGATGGCTTTGAGAAACAGATGACAACTCGCCGATTTGGCCGGCATATTCTTGGTCCAGATATCAGGATGAATGTCGAGATGATCGAAGCTCGCCCCCACCTGTTTCACATGCCGCGCATAGCCCGCCGCCCCACCCCTCTCGCCCCAGCTGGACTCAATGTGCGCGGAGACATCGCCGAACAGGCAAAGAAAGCGATACTCCACGTGGATCTGGTCGCCAAATTGTCGCTGCAATTCATCCAGCTTGATTTGCGCCGTATAGGCCCATATGCAGAGTACGTCGGAAAAATACGTGATAGTTGCAACAGACTGCTTACCCATACAAGTGATCCTCTCTCCTTAACCCTAATTTCATCTTCATTGCAATACTCCTTTCATACGCCTTTTTCATGATCATGTTCCTTTTTCAAGGGTAAGGCCTAAAACGCGGCAGACCATGCTCGCGATCATCCATTCCTCGTCCGTCTGAATGACACGCACGGAGATCCTACTGGTTTCCGCAGAAAGCACGCCCGCGTTCGCCAGGTTTAGCTTTTCTTCGATCTCGATGCCAAGGAATCCCAGCCCAGCGCAGATCCGGGCACGGACCGTGGGCGCATTCTCCCCGATGCCCCCTGCGAAGATAAGCGTGTCCAGTCCCCCCAACGCCGCCGCGAATGCGCCGATCCATTTCTTGACCTGGTAGCAAAACAAGGCGACCGCCTCAGCAGCCCGCAAGTCTTGCGATTCGCACTTCAGCAAGTCACGCATGTCGGAACTGATCTCCGACACGCCGAGCAGCCCGGACTGGGAATTGACAATGACGTTGAATTGCTTCGCGCTCATGTTTTCAGTGCGCGCCAGATACCAAAACAGTCCGGGATCAAGATCGCCTGAGCGGGTGCTCATCGGCACCCCGGCGATCGGTGTAAAACTCATGCTGGTGTCCACGGATTTGCCGTCCCGCACCGCCGCCAGGCTCGCGCCATTGCCGAGGTGGGCGAGGATGACCCGGCCTTGTGCCGCGTCCTTTCCGGCCAGTCGGGCCAGTTCGCCCATGAGAAATTCATACGACAATCCGTGAAACCCATATCGCCGCACCCCCCTGCGCTTCATAGCGGCGCGGGATTGGCAACAACTGCGCCACGCGCGGCAGGTCATGATGAAAAGCCGTGTCGAAACACGCCACTTGGGGCAACTCAGGAAATCGGCGCTGAAACGCCTCGATCAACAGGATTTCCTCCGGCAGATGCTCAGGATCGAAGGGACTGAGCTGGTGCAACTCCGTAATCATTTCCGCAGTGATTCGCTGCGGCTTGCTATACTTCGGCCCGCCATGCACCACGCGATGCCCTACTGCCGTCAATGCATCACGCCCGCAGCGTTCCTCAATCCAATTCATCAAAATGCCCACCGCCAACGGGTGATCCGGCGCCGTCACCGGCCGCGAAAAGTTGTCCGCGGGGTTCACACCTTGCACTCGCAGGGTGGCCTGCAGTAGTCCAATCCGCTCAATTCCGCCCTCCAGAATCCGTCGGAGCGAGTCACCGGCCTCGAACAGTGCAAACTTGATGCTCGACGAGCCGCCGTTGATGGTCAGAATGCGTGGGTTAGCGGATTTCATGGCTGACGCCTTCGTCATGCTGCAATCCGAACGAGGCCAATTGTGCGCACGTGGACGGGTAATCCGTGTGCAGAATGCTGCGAATCCCCAAACCTTCCGCGATCTGGGCGAACATCAGGTTGTTTTCGATATAGATGATCTGTTCAGTTGGCACTTGGGCGATGTCCAGCGCAAGCCGAAAAATGTCCGCGTCGGGCTTGCGGAGATGGACAAAGCAGGAGGAAACAAAAAAATCCACGAAACCATCCAGCTTGAACTTTCTAATTCGATACGTATTCAGTTCGCGACCTTCGTTGCTGACCACGGCGATCTTCAATCCGTACTTTATTTTGAGTTTGCAGATTAACTCGATTATCTCGGGAAAAGCTCGCGACTGCTCGAACATAAATTCCCGGAACTGATCCCGTGTGAACGGCCGCTCCTCATAGAAAATCGTCCGGCTCAGATATTCCTCCAGGGTGAGCTTGCCCTCCTCGTAGGTGGCGAAGTTCAGGCCATGCCGATCCTCCATCTCGGCCCACTCCAGCTTGAAATTCGTTGCCGCCCGTTTGCGGGCAAGATGATCCCACCCGTTGGTGAGCAGGACACCGCCGATATCCAGAAACAATGCCGTAATGTCTTTTTTCATTTGGCCTCCGTCAATGCCGTTTGCTGTCTTTGATAGTTCGTTCATCGAGCCAGAAGGATGGCGCTGGATCGGGGGCTCAGGGGGTAAGTTTGTCGATCTTCCCAAAACGGTTCCTCGCCCGCAGCAAACAGATCTTGTGGCGCCTCATGGGCAGTATCAACGGCCAGATGCCACCGAGTCCCTGGCGGTGCGAAGGGCAAGCCGAAATCGACTGCATCGGCGCCGGCATTGAACATCAGGTAAAGTGCGCTCTTTTCGTCTTCATGGATCAGACAGGCAAACTGTTTTTCTTTCGGGTTAGTCCAGTCGGGTAATCCCCCTTGCGAGCCAAACCAATGAATCTCGGCGTCCGTGTAGAATTGACCCTGACTCAGCATCGGATGGGCACGACGAAAGGCGATCATGCCACGGGTGAAGCGGAAAATATCCCGGTGTTGTTCCAGACAGCTCCAGTCATGCCAGCTCGTTTCGTTGTCCTGGCAATAAGCGTTGTTGTTGCCGCCTTGGGTGCGGCGAAATTCGTCTCCGCCGAGCAGCATGGGCACGCCGCGCGAAATTAGCAGGGTAAGCAGGAAGTTCTTGATCTGGCGTTTTCGCAAGGTCTCGATCTCGGCATCCGAAGTCATGCCTTCAGCGCCGTAGTTCTCGCTGAAGTTGGCGTCGGTCCCATCATGGTTGTTTTCTCCGTTGGCTTCATTGTGCTTGGTGCTATAGCTCACCAGATCATTGAGAGTGAAGCCGTCGTGGCAGGTGACAAAGTTAATGCTGCCCTCGGGGCCTTTACCGGACTTGGTATAGATGTCGGCACTGCCACAGATACGGTTAGCGAACAAACCGAGCATCCCTTCATCGCCGCGCCAGAAACGCCGGACATCATCCCGGTACTGACCGTTCCACTCCGCCCAGCGCCGCTCTGAAAAACTACCCACCTCATAGGCACCGGCGGCGTCCCACGCCTCGGCGATGATCTTGACATCTCTCAAGATCGGGTCCTCGGCGATCCGCTCCAGCAGCGGAGGATTGGCCAGCAAATTGCCGTTACCGTCCCGGCCGAGAACCGACGCCAGGTCAAAACGGAAGCCATCCACATGCATCTCGACCATCCAATAGCGGAGCGCAGCCAGGATGTGGTCCCGCACCACGGGATGGTTGGCGTTGAAGGTATTGCCTGTGCCTGTGTAGTCCTTGTAGTAGCGCTTGTCGTCCGCCAGCGTGTAGAAGATCTCGTTATCCATTCCGCGGAAACAGAGCGTTGCACCCAGCTCGTCTCCCTCTGCCGTGTGATTGAAGACTACGTCCAAAATCACTTCTATGCCGGCATTGTGAAAAGCCAGTACCATTTCCTTGAACTCCAGTTTCTGCTGCCCCAAACCACCCGAACTGCTGTAGGAAGCTTTGGGCGCAAAGAAAACCACGGGATCGTAGCCCCAGTAATTTCCGAGTGGTTGATTGGTTTGCGGATTCCTGCGTGTAACGGAAGTTTCATTAAACTCCTGCACGGGCATCAGCTCCACGGCCGTCACCCCCAGTTCTTTCAAATAAGGAATCTTTTCCATCAGGCCCCGGTATGTGCCCGGGTGATCTACGCCAGAGTTGGGATGAATGGAAATGCCACGCACGTGGGTTTCATAAATGACCGTCTTCGACCACGGATGCCGGAGCAGCTGGTCTCCATCCCACTCGAAGGACTCGCTGATAAATATGCATTTCGGCATCGAGCTGGAATTGTCCAGTTTTGATCGCGTCAAGTCTTGCTCCGGCGCCAACGGGTCGTAGCCACGCGCCGATGCAAAATCCCACGGGGGCAGCCTCGAAATCGCGGTTGCTAAGGGATCGAGAAGAAGCCTGTTGAAATTAAAACGATGTCCTTGGCCGGGTTCGTAAGGCCCATCCATGCGGTAAGCATATAGTTGACCGGGACCAATCCTCTCTATCCAAACATGCCATACGTCGCCGGTGCGGTTGCGCGCTGAATCGAGATCGATTACCCGGACGAGTACTGCGTCTTCAGGATGGTCAAATAACTCCAGTTGAACGCGGCTGGCGTGACGGCTGAAAATGGCGAAATTAATCCCGCCGCACCTTTCGTGGGCTCCCAAAGGCAGAGGAGAACCTCGACGAACGTCAGCGCACTCGGATATCTCCGAGATATAATCGTGCAACTCGCGTTGGGGCGTTTTCATTATCGTTGCCAAAGGATTCGAGCGGATTCCAACGGAATCGCCACCCAGGAGTGATGAGGTATCACTCGCGCCGTGTAGTCTCCCGTTGGACGCTTAGCGGGTACCTTTGTGTGATAGACGCGGCAGTGGGATGCATCAGGGTGCGGTCCAACGCACTTCATTTCCTTTCGTACGGGATCGCCGCCGTTGATTCCGTCTGCATAAAGCTCGACACGTACTGCATCCGGATTGAGATCGTTCAGAAAAACTTCGACTTCAAACACGTAGAGGTCTGCGTTGGTTTTGACCCGTAAGTCCCCGAAACGCAAGGAGTCCCACTTCTGATCCAGCGTATGCTGCCAATCGATCATTTGTCTACCCCCTGCGCCTTTATCGGTAGCGCGCTCACAATAGGCTAAGGCTGCCGGGAGGTAGTGTTGTTCGGTGTATTCGCGCACCGCGCGGCTGGCGGAAAACTGCGGTGTCAGCCGCGCCATGCTTTCGCGCATCCGCGCCACCCAGGCACGAGGAATGTTCTTAGCGTCTCGACTATAAAACTCGGGGATCACCTCCCGCTCAAGCCGGTCGTAGAGCGCCTCGGCTTCGACCGCGTCCCAGGCCGGATCGTCGCCATGTTCCTGGCCGTCCCCCAGTGCCCACCCCACTTCCGGCGTATAGGCTTCCGCCCACCAACCGTCCAACTCCGAAAGATTAAGACCGCCATTGACGAGCACCTTCATGCCGCTGGTTCCACAAGCCTCCCAGGGCCGACGGGGCGTGTTTATCCAAACATCCACTCCCTGCACCAGGTGCTCAGTCAAGAGCATGTCGTAGTCACTGAGGAAGATCACATGAGGGCGGGCCTCGGGCCGCCTGATGAAATGCGTCCATTCCTGGATCAAAGCCTGCCCCGCCTGGTCTGCCGGATGGGCCTTGCCGGCAAGAATGAGTTGCACCGGTCGCTCCGGATTGGTTAACAGACGCAGCAGTCGCTCCGGGTCGTGCAGCAGCAGGTTCGGCCTCTTGTAGGTCGCAAAGCGGCGCGCAAAACCGAGCGTCAATGTATTGGGATCAAATAGCTGTTTTGCTCCGTCAACCGCCTCGGGTGATGCGCCGGAGGCGGCCAGTTGCCGGGACAATCGTTCGCGGGCATATTCAATAAGCGACTTGCCGGCGTCGGTGCGAAATTGCCAGAGTCTGGCGTCGGAGATGCGGCGGATATCCTGTTCCAGGTTTTCCGTTGACCCCAGCCAACGGTCTTTTCCACTGGCTTCCGTCCAGAGATCGTCCGCCTGGGCTGAATCCCAACTCGGCATGTGAACGCCGTTGGTCACATGGCCGACCGGGATTTCGTCTTCTGGCCAGTGCGGAAAGAGTGGCAAAAAGATGTGTCGGCTGACTTCCCCGTGCAAGCTGCTCACGCCACGCTACCACGGATGGCCAGATAAGCCATGTTGAATAGCTCCGACTTGTCGTTAGGGTTCTGTCGGCCCAGGGCCAGTAGATCGTGGCGTGTGATGCCGAGAGTCTGCTCGGCATAACTACCAAGGTATTGTTCAATAAGCGCCGGAGGGAAACGGTCAAAGCCGGCAGCCACTGCTGTGTGGGTGGTGAAAAGGTTGCCCGCTCGCGTGACGGCCAGCGCAACTTCGAAGGGCTGCCCGGTTGCTTGCATGAAACTGCGGGTGCGTTCCAACACGGCAAAAGCGGCATGACCTTCGTTCAGATGACAGACGTCCGGCTGGATGCCCAACGCACCCAACAGTTGCCATCCGCCGATCCCGAGCAGTATTTCCTGCTTGAGGCGCAGCTCCGGCCCGCCGCCATACAGCTCGCTGGTAATCCCTCGATGCGCAGGATAATTCGCTGCATCATTACTGTCCAGCAGATAAAGTTTCACTCTGCCGACCTGGACCTGCCAGGCGCGCAGCCAGACCGAGTAACCGGGTAAGGCGATCTCCAACCGGAGCCACTCGCCATTCCCCTGGCGCAATGGCGTAATCGGCAACTGTCCGGGGTCGTTATACGGGAAAAGGGCCTGTTGCGAGCCGTCCTTGTCTAGCACTTGGCGAAAATAGCCTTGCTGATAGAGCAATCCCACACCGATCACCGGCACACCCAAATCGCTGGCGGCCTTGAGCTGATCGCCGGCTACATTACCGAGCCCCCCCGAGTAGATGGGCAGCGCTTCGCTCAACATAAATTCCATACTAAAATAGGCGACACAGTTGAGCGGAGATTGCGGGTAAGTTAGCTGAAACCATGCAGGTGCCTTTACCGCTTCCCGTCTGGTCTGCACTAGACTGTCAATGTTTTTACGAAAAACGGGATCAGCCAGCACGCGCTCGATCCGGTTGCGCGAGACCGTCTGCAGGACAACCCAGGGATTCTGCGTGATTTCCCACAGTTCGGAATCAAGCTGCCGCCATACTTCATCGGTCGCATGATTCCACGACCAGCGCATATCCAAGGCCAGCTCCGCCAGGGAATCGAAACCCTCGATTTCCGTGGGTAGAAGATTGTATAGGGGGTGGCTGACACGTATTTGTCTGAACATAAATTTTCCTTCAAAGAATGCACATATTTGTTATTCGCGATTACTGTGCCAACCTGTTATAAATTTTGTAACACCATGAATTCATGGATGTGTGTGATGTTATTTTCAATAACAGTAAGATAATAAAGGTGACTACAGGTGCAGAACAACCTATCAGTGGGTCATTTGCACCGTGATTAACGAAGATTACCAATTTCCAAAACCTGATCAAGTAGGGAGATCTGTGGTTAAATACAAAGGCATCTACTTTAACTTTGTATACATAAAAATTCCGTCAGTTATAAGTTCCATGCAGCCCCTTCTCTTTTTGAAGAGATGCTTGGGTGCGTCAAAATCCTTTACATTTTATTCGAAAAACCCGCCTCAGTCGGTACGGTAACGCACATAATGGGTTATTGAAAGCATCAATTTCCTCCACTACTAATGACTTACATCCTACCTGAGTTTTTAAATCGCATGCACAACGATGTTATTTTTACCCTTGCCGGCATTGGTCTGATAGGTATTGCCTGTCAATGGATTGCCTGGCGAGTAAAGCTGCCGGCCATCCTGTTTTTGTTATTGGCGGGCATCGTGGCCGGCCCGGTTTCAGGGTGGCTGAAACCGGATCAAACATTCGGCCAACTGCTATTTCCGATTATCTCCCTTTCCGTTGCGGTCGTCCTGTTCGAAGGCAGCCTGACTCTCAAGTTCAAAGATATCCATGGCCTGCAAACAGTTGTTCACCGCCTGGTGACCACAGGCGTGCTGGTTACCTGGTGCATCATCACTCTTTCTTCTCATTGGCTGCTGGATTTCACCTGGAAACTGTCTCTTCTGTTCGGTGCGATTACTGTCGTCACCGGCCCCACAGTGGTCGTTCCGATGTTACGTACCGTGCGCCCCACGGTCAATGTGGCGAACATCCTGCGTTGGGAAGGCATCGTGATCGATCCGATTGGCGCCCTGCTTGGCGTGCTGGTCTTTCAATTCATTATCTCGGAAGCCGATAGCGGTGCCATTGGCCAGACCCTTATAGTCTTTTGCAAGACGCTGGTACTCAGTTCATTAATTGGCGGTATGGCTGGTTATGGATTCGGGCAACTCATCCGCAATCATTGGCTCCCCGATTTTCTCCATAATATTTCCGCCCTGGCGCTGGTCTTTGGTGTCTTCGCCACTGCCGATGCGGTACAGCATGAATCCGGTTTGCTGGCGGTGACGGTAATGGGTATCTGGCTGGCTAATATGAAACGGGTGCCTATGCAAGATATCCTTAACTTCAAGGAAAGCCTTAGTGTCTTGCTCATTTCAGGACTATTTATTATTCTGGCGGCAAGGATTAATTTCGATCGCTTTTTCGATTTGGGCTGGCAAGCAGCGGGGATATTTCTGGTGATCCAATTTGTTGCCAGACCGGTGAAGGTGTTACTCGCCGCCTGGGGTACATCCCTGACCTGGAGCGAAAGGCTTTTGATCGCCTGGATAGGCCCGCGGGGAATCGTTGCGGCGGCCACTGCGGCCGTGTTCACCGCTCGTCTTCAAGAACATGGTTATGAAGCGGGAAAAATCTTCCCGACACACTTGGCCTTGATGCCCATTGAATATCTGCAATCCGGTTTACTGGTTCCGCTTACGTTCATGGTCATTATCGGCACGGTTGTGCTGCAAAGTATCACGGCACGCTTTATCGCGCTTAGGCTTGGTGTCGCCGAACCCGAAGACAAGGGTATTTTGATCGTCGGTGCCAATGCGCCGGCACGTGAAATCGCAAAAGCACTTCGCGAATGCGGATTCAATGTTTTATTAGCGGATGCGGACTGGAACCATATCCGGACAGCGCGTATGGATGGGCTCAATACTTATTACGGCAACGTTGTGTCGGAACATGCGGATCAACACCTCGATTTAATTGGCATTGGATACCTGCTTGCTTTATCGGAGTACCCGGAAATCAACCTGCTTGCCTGCCAGCGTTACCGTCCGGAATTCGGACGCCGCGCTATTTATTCGATTCAAACCGAAATTCATCCTTCCGCTGATGCGAAGTCTCGTTTCGCCTTTTCTCCGGAAGGACGACTATTGTTCGGCGCAGATGTGAATATTCACAGGCTGCAAGAAATGCTCAATAAGGGCGCCAAAATCCACAAAACCATTTTAACTGAACAATATAATTTTCAATGTTTTCTCCAGAACATTAAGCAAGATACTATCCCACTATTCGCAATTAAGCCGAATGGTACTATCGAATTCTTCGCAGTGGACAACGAAATCTCACCGAAGCCGGACTGGATGGTGGTTTCGCTTGTGCAGTTAATGCCGTCCTAGTTTCCTACCTGATCGAACCATGTGGTTTGAGAATCGATATACCATTCAGCATTTATTGGCCGGTAGTGACCTTGACCACAGTAGGTTTCGGCGGCATCACGCCGAAACCTGATTTTGGGCGTGCCATTTCTGCTGTGGTCATGATAATAGGCTATGCCATTATCGCTGTACCTACCGGCATATTCACCGCCGAATTATCACGGGAAATGAAGCGGCAAAATGACCATTTGGATCGAAGGATTTGTCTGAAGTATCGTAAAACCGGGCATGAGGTGGAAGCAAACTATTGCCGTATTTGTGGAACAGAGCTGCCCACATTAATAAATGAAATCAGGCTAAGCCGGAATACTTCGTTTGCATGATGCCTGTGCGTTATGTATTATGGATTTTCAGAGTTGAGGTTGTACTATTTCACAACGAATAATCACTCTTGAAAATTGAACAGAAACAACTGCTGAAAACCAGGCGGGACGAGCTTGGAGGGATGATGCGCATGCATCATGTGTTATCCGCCAAGATCCGGTTATTAAATTACGTCCTGGGCGTTCCTATTATCGTTATGGCGATGCTGGTTGCTTCCTATATCTTTTTTAACATCAACCGGGATGTTGGATTCTGGATAAAGATGCTGTTTAGTTGCTCACCCTGTTGATGGCGATATTGGCCTCGCTGCAAACTTTTCTAAAACATTCAGAACAGGCGGGAAATCACCGCAAGGCCAGTACCAGCTATCAGGCCCTGTTCAACGAAATCGATCAGTGGCTTGTTATCCCGCCCAAGGATGAGGCAGCGTTGAGGGAATGGTGCAACAAGTTGCGTGAACGCAGGGGCGTGGTGTTCGGCGACAATCCGGCGTTGATGCAACTGATACTAATTTCCGACCAGTAAAACTCCCCCATGAACGCATTATTCGAAAATCTCCCCAACTGGTTGACCCACCCGACGCTGATCAGATGGAGCGAGGCGCTCCTCGGGCTGGTCTTTATCCTGTTCGTCTTCGGTATATTGCGCAGACTCTTGGCAAAACGAATCACGGTCCCGGAAACGCGTTACCACACGCGCAAAATTATCTCATTTGTTAGCTATTTCGTCGTTGCCATCTATATTGCCGGTCTGTTCAGTGACAGTCTTGGACAACTTACCGTGGTCTTCGGTGTCGTTGGCGCGGGCATCGCCTTTGCCTTACAGGAGGTGATCGCCAGTTTCGCGGGTTGGGTCGCCATTTCTTTTGGGCAGTTTTACAGGCCCGGCGATCGCGTGTTGCTGGGTGGCATCATGGGCGATGTAATCGACATCAGCATCCTGCGCACGACCTTGATGGAATGTGGTGGCTGGGTCAGCTCGGATCTCTATAACGGCCGTATTGTCAGGATCGCCAACAGCTTCCATAGGCACGGGCTTGACTTTGCTGGTTGCGGCCTTTACGTCGCTGCTGTTGCCTTACGAGCAGGCCACGGATGAAATTCGCGCCCGCTTGCAGCCGAACTTACTGGATTTCGGGGTGGCTATCGTGTCTGGAATCGCCGCCGCCTATGCCCATGCCAGGGAAAACATACAAAAAAGCTTACCGGGAATCGCCATTGCCGTTGCCTTGGTGCCCCTGGTCTGCGTCATGGGTATCGGCCTTGGCTTTGCACCTGCTTTTAAAGTTAACAGGGGGCTTGGTTTTTCGCTGCTGTTGACGGTGTTGGTCAGTATCCCTCTTTACCAAACTTTCATGAACACAGTGATTTATCAGCGTATCGAAAAAACTGTCAGCGCCCAAACCTACCAGGTAAACGGCAAGCAGGTTGATCTTTCGGATGTATCGGCACATCCCGAGGGTGACAAGATCAAAATACTGGCGCAGTTGCACAGCTCGGAGCCTATCCTGGCTAAAGATATTGCCGCTCTGAGAGACATCATCGGCGGCCAGTCGAACGAGCCTGTTGTTTTGGACGTCTCCCTGAGGCTTGTGCAATAAGTTAATCAATGTATCTCGTTAATGCATTTTTCCCATATTCAAGGCAAGTAGACTACTATGACTGAGCTATCCCAACAACTGATACAGAAAACAATCCAGCAGTCCATTAAACCGAACCGAGCATTGTCAGGCTTTCATTCTCTGGTCACCGCGCTATTAACATTCGCGATTTTCTCGATGGCTGACTCTGTTTGCGCAGCGACTCCTCCTGGACAAGACACGGTCATATCCGCCGTTGGAGTAGACTCCAAAGATGTCAAGCGTTTTCTGATGGGCGAGATTCTCTCTTATTCCACCATTGAGCCCACCGACAAGGCTCTGTCAAACGGCATAATCATGTTTGTAAAAGCTTCCCCAAGCCGGCTGGTCGATGCGATCCGGCGAGGCTCTCTCTTGGCGAGAGACCCCGACGTGCTGGCGTATGGTCAAATTCCGTTAGGCGCTGGGATAGAGGCATTTAAACGGTTCACATACAGTGCCGGGCAGGCTGATGAAGCCGAAAATTTGCTCAACGTAGAAGCGGGGGCCGAGTTCAACTTGTCTCATCAGGAAATCGCGAGCTTTCAGGCGTTGGCAAAGGGATTAGATGCCAAGCGCACTGATGCGGCCGCGAAGGCCGTAACTAAGCAATACCGATCGATTCTACTAAAGCGGGTGCAGGCCTATCAAAAGTCCGGCTTGAGCGGAATCGCACCGTATGCCAGAGGCGATGGTAAAGTCACCGATGCTGGCACGGAATTACGCATCTTTACCCAGCAAAACAAGCTGCTTAAACTTTTTGATCCGGCTCTTCAAAACGCCTTGCTGAAGTATCCAACCCAGCTACCACCCGAGACCACCAGCCGCTTTCTATGGTTAAATCGAAGAGTGCAAAACCGGCCAACCGCAATCCTGAACCACAGAGTGATTCATACATTCAACGATATTGCAGTTATCGTTCAAAACGAGTTTTACGCCGGTCATTCGTTCAATGCCGGACAACTCGTGATTGGTAGCGTCCCCTATCAGGACGGAACCCTCGTTGTTTACACGCACCGGTCGTCTTCAGATCAGGTTGCAGGTATAGGACAAAGCCTGAAACACTCTATTGGCCGGGAGTCTTTGAGAAAGGAGATGATTAAACGTTTCCAGCGGCTGAAGTCGTCGCTATCCTGAGTTTAAAGACCCTTACAATTTTATAAATATGAATGTGCCCATTCAAACAAGGTCATGGAGGTTCCTCGGTGCTTGTTGCCCCAGGGTAATGATTGATTTTTTATCAAATAATTTTCAACTCTCTCAAGGCAAAAGTATAATTTCCGCTCGTGGTCGCCACAGCGACTTAAATTCCATTGTAGGAGAACATTCATGAATGCACTGAAAACAAGCATCTTCGTTGCCTTGATAATTTTATTAATTGAAGGGCCAGCGGCGGCTCAAGGCATGGGAACTGGACCGGTTGCTAAGCAATGCGCATCCGATATTCAGAAATTTTGTACTGATAAACAGCATGGCCATGGTGAAGTCCGCGCCTGCCTCGAAAGCCAAAAAGACAAGGTTTCGCCCGCCTGTAAGGAAGCGTTGGAAACCACTGGCGGCGGTCGGGGCAAAAACCAGCAATAAGGGTGACTCAAAAGAGTCTTTGTATGTGGAGGAAAACCTGATTTGTCATTTGTGAATATTACCAAGTCAGCCACCGTTGCACAAAGTGATTGTCCCGCCGGATCAACCAGCGCCTGAATTCGTCTCCAAAGAGAATGGCCAATGCGAAGGGCACTCCGAGTGATAGTTCGAACCAGCCTATCGGCGCGGTTCCGAAAAAGGGCTGCAAAAAAGGTGCATGGGAAATAGCCGCCACAAGACCAAGCTCCATTGCGATACCAAACCAGATTAATTTGTTGGCAAAGATACCGGCCGACAGGATGCTTTGCCGCCGGGTCCGGCAAATCAATACGTCGGCAACCTGGCAAATAACAATAGCGGCGAAAAATGAAGTGACTGCAGTTTTGTAGAGAATGCCGGTTTCCGGCAATGGCGATCCCCAAACCCAGCCGCCCTGGTCAAGCACGACGAAGAAAGCGAAGAAACCGGCTGCCGCCTGGAGTATGCCCATGATGCCGTAACTCATGCCCAGCAATGGCCAGGTCAATAATCGTTCATTACGTTTACGGGGAGGCAGCTTCATCACGTCTACTTCCGGTGGTTCCCTTCCCAAACCCAGGGCCGGCAATAAATCGGTGCCGAGATCAATGCTGAGAATCAGCACTACGGTGAGCGCCAGCGGCGCATCCAGAGCGACGAAGACGATGAAAGGCAATATCTCGGGGATATTACTGGTCAGGATGTAAGCGATAAATTTCTTGATGTTGGAAAAAATGGTCCGCCCTTCTTCGATTGCACTGACAATGGTAGCGAAATTGTCATCCATTAGCACCATATCCGCCGCCTCCTTGGCTACTTTGGTACCGGACAGTCCCATAGCTACCCCCATGTCGGCATTCTTCAGGGCCGGAGCATCGTTGACACCGTCGCCAGTGACGGTAACCACTTCGCCTTTTTGCTGCAAGGCTTTGACGATCTGCAGTTTTTGCATAGGAGTGGAGCGGGCGAAAACCAGTTCTCTGCTGTCCAGTAACGACGAAAGTTCCGCCTCACTCATGCTCTCCAGTTGATCACCCATAACGATTTGGCCGTCGCCGGTGTAAAGTCCCACTTGCCGTGCGATTGACTCGGCGGTGATATGGTAATCGCCGGTAATCATGAACACCCGGATACCTGCGGTCCGGCACTTATCAATGGCATCGGGAATTTCCGGGCGCGGCGGATCAAGCATCCCCACCAGGCCCAGATAGGTGAAACCGTCCTCACCGTCATCACCGGCTTCGACCGCTTCGGTTGCTTTAAAGGCCAGTGCCAGTATTCGCTCACCCCGTGCGGCCAGCCGTTCGTATATTTCCAATGCCTGTTGCCGGGCCGCCGGGTCAAAATCCATAAGGACGCCTTGTTGCAGGCTATGGCTGCATTTGCTGAACACCACTTCCGGGGCGCCCTTCATATAGGCGAGATTCGGCTGACCGGCCAGCCCCCTATGGGTCGTGATCATGCGTTTGGTAGACGAATCGAACGGGCTTTCGTGGAGACGCGGGAAACTGAGTTGCAAATCGCCAACCGGTTTCAAGCGCTGGGCAAAGACCAGTAGAGCACCCTCGGTCGGATCGCCCAGATACGTCTTGCCGGACAAGCGGGCGTTATTGCACAGAACGATGGTTGCCCAAGCCTCGTCCAGGCCCTTGGCATGTACGAGATTGCCCTGATATGCCGACCATTACCTGTTACCCAGTACCAGTGTGGTCACTTTCATACGGTTCTGGGTAATCGTTCCAGTCTTGTCGGTGCAGATAACCGTCGTAGAACCTAAGGTTTCCACGGCTTCCAGATTTCTGATCAAGGCATTTTTTGGGCCATGCGCCGTGAGGCCATGGTCAATGCCAGCGTCACGGTGGGCAATAAACCCTCGGGCACATTGGCGACGATGATCCCGATCGCGAAAATCAGGCTGCCGATGAGCGGCTTGCCCAGGAGTACGCTGAGGATGAAAAACAGCACGCCAAGGGTAATCGCGATCCTGGAAATAATGCGAATGAAGCGTTTCAGTTCCTTGCGAATGGGGGTTTCGACCTGGGTGGTCTCCTTGGTGAGCTGGACGATGCGGCCGATTTGCGTGTGCATGCCCGTGCCATAGATCAAGGCTTTGCCATTACCGCTTTGCACCAGGGTTCCGGAAAATACCATATTGCGGCTTTCCAGCAGGCGGTCATGAGTGCATCTCAGTTTGCGCAGCTGCGGCTCGCTCTCTCCAGTGAGAGATGAATGGTCAACCTTGAGCTGGTTAACCTCGATCAAACGCCCATCCGCCGGTACACGGTCACCCTCTTCCAACAGTTTCACATCACCCGGCACCAGGAGCCTGGCTTCGATACGCGAGACTTGGCCATCTCTCAACACAGAGATCATCGGCGGCAGCATATTGCGGAAGCTTTCCATGATCTTCTCGCTTTCGTGTTCTTGAATATAGGTGAACGACGCATTGATCACAACGACTGCCAACAAAGCCACAGCGATATACAGATTCCCTTCGCCCGGCTTCAGATAGTCCGCAAAGAAAGCCAAACCGGAACCGACGATCAACAGCAGGGCAAAGAAATTGGTGAATTGGCCGAGAAATTTGAGGATTTCCGGAGTCTCCTTGCGAACACGGAGTTCGTTGCTACCGTATTTGGACAGCCGGCGAACGGCATCGGTACTGTCGAGTCCGTTGCTCGTGCAGTTCAGGCGCTGTTCCAGTTCTGATAAGGGAATCCGGTGCTCGTCGGTTTTTACTGTTATGGTTTCATGCTTACTCATGGCTTGCATCAAAGAAAAATACTAATACTCAAAGAGTAATGAAAAAATCAGGATAGGTCTCCTTTTCGTAAAATAGGTACAGGTTCTCCATCCAGTATGACCAGCGCCTAATTGAGGGCTTTCCTATCTATATTTCCGTCAACCAATAAAATTGATAAGGCTGCAAAACGATCCGGCGATCATACTGGGTAGGGCTTCTGCCGCTGTATAAATCGATAAAGTGGCCGTATAGATTAATACCTCTGCCGCTGATGGCATCAGGATCGAGATACTGGGGATTGGCATCAAAATTGGCGATCACCAGGACCCGTTCCGACGGACGCTGATAATTGAAACGGATAAAGCAGAGCAAGTGTTCATTATTGACTTCCAGTAATTCGCGGTTATTAAAATCGGCGAATGCGGACGTTTCCTTGCGGATAGCGATCATTTTTTTCATCGCGTTGAACAAGCTGTATTCGACCGTCCCTTTTTTTTTCCGCAGTTCGGCTCTTTCCCAATTGATTTTGGGACGGTGAATCCAGCGGTTGTCGCTGCTTTTGCTGGGGTCCTCGCGAAAGCTGTAGTCGTTGACAACGCCGAGTGCGTCGCCGTTATAAAGCAAGGGAATGCCACCGAAAGAGAGAATCAGGCTGTGCGGTAACAGAATTTTATTGATGGCAGGCGAAATCAGAGCCGGATCGCTGCTTTCCGAAGCTGCTTCCAGTCCCGCCAGGGATGCCATTGAACCGCAAATACGCGCGTCTCCGGTTGCATCATTATGCATGAATACCAGGCCTCTGGCCGGTGAACCGTCGAATTCGCCGCTAAAATAATCAACCAGAAATTTTCTGTGCGCGAACGGCTCGTAACCTGCGGCCCTGACATCGCTGTCGTCGAAACTGACGCCGATGTCGTCGTGGCAGCGCACATAATTGAGCCAGGTCGCCCGTTCCAGTTTGGCGGGCAGATTTTTTACCCCTTGATAGAGCAATTTGGTGTTTTTGGTAGCTATGCCGTCCCATAGCAACGCCATTAGAGTGGCGTTGTAAGCAATTTCGCATTCTTTGGCGATAATCGCGTCTTCGCCAAAATATTTAATGACTTCAACCGGCGCGACGATTGCTTCAGCGATAAACAACACACCGGGAGCAGTCACCTGGCAACAGTCCTTCAATAATTGCAATATCAGGTGCGCGTTACGCTCATTCTGACAGGCGGTGCCGATTTTCTTCCACAGGAAGGCTACAGCGTCAAGACGCAGCACATCAACGCCCTGGTTTGCCCAAAACAGGATGATGTCGAGCATTTCAATGAACACTTCGGGATTGCTGTAATTTAAATCCCATTGGTAGCTGTGGAAGACCGTCATCACCCATTTTTGCATGTCCGCATTCCAGGTAAAGTTGCCCGGATCGCTTTAGGGGAAAATTTCCGGCATGGTTTGTTCGAACATATCGGGAATTTCCCGGTTGTCGAAAATATAGTAATAATCCTGATAACGCCGCTCTCCCATAATCGCCTTTTTGGCCCATTCGTGTTCGTCGGAGGTATGATTGAGCACAATGTCCAGGACCAGCAGGATATCGCGTTTCCTGAATTCCCCGGCGACGCGGCGTAAATCGTTTAAGTCACCGATCCTGTCATCGATCTGCCTGAAATCGCTAACCGCATACCCACCATCGCTTTTGCCGGTCGGACACATCAAAATCGGCATAATATGCACCATGTTGATGCCCAGTTCCTGGAAATAAGGCGTTTTATCAGCTAAATCGTCCAGGTTTTCCGCGAAACCATTGGTATAAAGCGCCATTCCCACCCATTTCTGCGACAAGAACCAGTTATGATCCTGTTCACGCTCAATGTCGACTTTTTCCAGTTCCTGAGAGCGGTTGATATAGCCTTTGGCCATCGTTTCCACCAAACGCAGCATTTGTGGTTTAAAATCCTCGCGGTGTCCGTAAAGGTTAAGAAATAGCGAATAAATGGCATAAAAATTAGCGCCCAGCCGGGTATAAAAATGCCGCAAATCCTGGCGCCTGATTTCCGGTTTTAAATCATCCAGAATGGCATTCAGGAGCGAGTGGGAAACTTGTTCGTACATGGTGTTTGCAGTCCTATGGCTTGTTTGATGTGGAGAATAACTATGAAAAATTGATAGTCACGCGACCCTTTGTCAACGATATCTATTCGCTGTAATTTCCATATGCAATAGCATTCTTATTCTTGTTTTTGACTAAGTACATTAATTTATCCGCGCGTTTGACTAACTCTTCAGCCAAAATATCACCGCACTGGTAGCTCAATACACCGATAGAAAATGTGACGGGCCATCCATTTATACGCATTTCTCTCAATAACTCAGGCTGGATTTTAGCTACAGTAACCTTTGCTGCATCCAGTCCCATCTCAGGTAACAAAAATATAAATTCATCACCACCCAATCGCGCCATGATGTCGGTATTACGCAATAGTTTCTTTGCCCGATCAACGAAAGTGCATAGAAGTTTGTCTCCAATCAGGTGCCCGTGTAGGCACGGCTTTCTCATAAAAAACAGCAGGGAACTGTAGTACAATCCTCGCCCCCCAAATTATGGCAAAAATCCCCAGCAAATGAATAATGAAGAACCTTACAGCAGCGAGCAAGTCATTTGCTTTGTCG
>JBAZCE010000004.1:17598-49470 GCA_041671105.1 Gallionella sp. | reverse complement strand
CGCCGCCAAAAATGGATGATGCTGGTCGCCTTGTAGGGCGAGTCGAAGTTGACCGGCAGTCTGATGTTGAACAGAAGCGCGATGCCCAGTGCCATATCGGTATAGCCTGAAAAATCGAAGTACAGTTGCAACGTATAGGTCAGCGCCCCCGCCCAGGCCTCGTAGCTGGTCGGCATCAGTCCGTTCTGCACCCCGCCAAAGATGCCGTTGGCATAAGGTGCCAACGCATCCGCGCCCAGCGTCTTCTTGCACAGCCCCAACGTGAACAGCATCAGTCCTGTGGCGACATGTTCCCAGTTGAGCCGGTAACTGGAAACGTGCAAATTGCGGCATCATCTCCTTGTGATGCAGGATAGGGCCTGCGATCAGATGAGGAAAGTAGGTGACGAACAGCACGTAATGGATGAAGTTGTATTCCTTCACTTTTCCCTGATAGGTATCGACCAGGAAAGCGATCTGGGTGAAGGTGAAGAAGGAAATGCCCAGCGGCAGGATGATTTCTCCAAGTGTCCACTGTGTTCCAGCCAGCGCATTGATGCTGCCCGCAAAGAAATTGGCGTATTTGTAATAGCACAGCAATGCCAGATTGGCCGCGATCGCCACGATTAACAACGATTTACCGTTTGCAGTTTGCGGATGCCTGTCTTGCTGTTTTTTGTTTCCTGAATTCTGAATCCTGAATCCTCGATCCTGTTTTTGTGATCCTCGCTCCTCGCTCCTCGCTCCTGCTTTTGCTATCCATAACCCGAAGGCGTAGTTGCACACGATGGAGCCCAGCAGCAGTCCGATATAGGCAGGGTTCCAGTAGCCGTAGAAGAACAAGGACGCCAATGCCAGCCATCCTGCGGCAAACGCATGATTGATTCTCGCCAGCTGGAAAAACCCCAGCAGCACGACAGGCAGGTAAAAAAAGATGAAGCTGTATGAATTAAATAGCATTGAATGAATGTGTTTATCAAATAACCCGGATTAGTGTCGCTGTCTTCGGATGGGTTAGTGCTGCGTACCGGCTGAACAAGCTGTGCCGCGACAGAATAAATAAACTGCGTCTTTTGCGACGACGATTTTTTCGACCAGTTGACTGCCCGCATCGGAGGATTCCATGGACAGCAAAAAGCCGTTATTCCAGAGGGCAGGCGGATAGTATAGAGGCGCCTGCGGCAGGCGGTCGATGTCGATTTGTCCGACGATGTTCATGGAGATTGAGCGTACATCGCTGACATAAAGCGGATAGCCGCGAGTTTTGTTGTCGATGTCCCGTGCGGTTGCTACGTAATTCTCCCCGCGATAATGGCTTTGATAATAGGGGAATAAGGCCAGTGCGAATACGAATTTCACCACGATTAAACCTGTAAACCAGCGCAAGGCCAGTTGCTGCCCACCCTCACCGCTGCGCCAGATAATGCGGGCACAGACCAGGGCAATCAAGGGATAAACCGGCACGAGGTAACGGATGCCGCCTTGCGGGGCCAGCCAGTAAGGCAAAATCGACAGCCCTGCGATGAGCAATGCTGCCCGAAAATGGGCCGGGTGGGATTCCGTTTGTTTAACTCGGCAGCGCAGCAAAAGATAGATGGCCAGCAAGGGTGCGGGGGCGAGCCAGATCAGTTTGTCCAGCGGATAGATGAACAGGCGCTGCAGATAGGCGATGCCATCAGCCCCGGCTAATTTAGCCGTGATTTCATTTAGCATAGAACCGCTTTGCCCGCTGGATTGCGGCAGACTGGAAAACCAGATAAAAGGTACGATCAACGCCGAACTCAGGATAAGCAGCGTCAGAGGCGACAATAAAAACCGCCGGTAGGCGGGTTGCCAAAACAACACCGCAAAGGCCGTAGCGTAAAATATGTAGGCGGTAAACACCTTGGTCAGCAAGGCGCAACCGATCCATACTACCGATAGCCCCAGCCAGCCCCTGTGTTTTTCTTCGCAGCCGACCCACAGGCTTGAGATTGCAGCGAAGATGAAAAAGCCAAACAGCGGGTCGGTGTAGGACAGCCAGCCGCGATACAGCAGTAAATCGGCCAGCGACAGGCAGCACAACGTGGCGAACAGTGCGAAGGCTTTATCGTTAAACAGTTTACGCGTCAGCCAGTATAGCCATGCCGCCATGCCCAGTGTCGCCGCGACTGTCAATAAACGCACGGCAAACAAGACATGTGACCAGCCTGTCAGCATGGCAACCGGGATGGTTAGCCAGTTGATCAACGGCGGGCGCTGCAGATGTTGCCCGTAAATCGTCTGGCTTAACCAGTCGCGGCTATGCCACATTTCCAGCGAGCTGATGGTGTAACTTCCCTCTTCCCCCACCATGTAGAACCAAAGCGTGGGTATGAAGCTGAGTGCTGCTAGCCAGATCAGTAAGCGGGTGCGGTTCATTTATTATCCAGTTGGGGATGATTTGTCGGGGCGGAATCAAAATTCACCCGCTCCATTTCAACCACCAGCGGCATGTTGCGCACCTGGGTATGAATGGAACCGATATATTCGCCGAGCACACCGATAAAAAACGCCTGAATCGCACCAAAGAAGAAAATGCCAATAATAATCGGTGCTATTCCCAGCTGAAATGAATTCCAGAACATCAGCTTGGCGACCAGAAAGAACAGCGCGACCAGGATACTCAAAAAGGCAAGTAAAAAACCACTCATTGCCATCAGGCGCAACGGCACCTTGGAGTGATTGGTGATACCCAGCATCGCGATGTCGTACAAGGTGTAGAAGTTGTTTTTCGTGATGCCGCGTTGCCTGCGCGGCTGCTTGAACGGAACCGTCGCGACGGGGAAACCGATCTCACACAACAACCCGCGAAAATAGGGGTAAGGGTCGTTGATCTTGCGCAGGATGTCGATGACGACTTTATCAAACAGGCCGGCCCCGGTTGCATTCTGAACCAGCGGCACCTCCGAAATCCGGGTAATCAGGCGATAATAGATTTTCCTCAAGCCGAACATGATCGAGGATTCTTCGCTCTCCGGTTTGACGGCCAAGACGGTCTTGTATCCCTGCTCCCACTTATGGATAAATTCGGCGATCATTTCCGGCGGATCCTGCAAGTCGGAGGCGATCAAAATGCATGCGTCGCCGTTGGATTGCAGAATGGCGTGGAAAGGCGACCTGATGTGGCCGAAATTACGCGCATTGACGATCAGCTTGATACGCTTATCGATTGCCGCTTTTTCCTTGATCTTGCGCACCGTTTGATCTGTCGAGCAGTTGTCGATACAGATGTGTTCGTAATCATAGGGGAGCGCCGCCATTACGTCTTTAATGCGCTGGCACAGCTCATCGATGTTATCTTCTTCGTTATAACAGGGCGTTACGATACTGATCAGTTTCTTCACACCATCAACCATTTTTGTAGACCCAACAATTCATTAAAAGCCAGCTCATTGCCACATTGGGCGGGATACACAGCATCTGCCCGAGGTAGGGGCTCAGGTTAAAGTTTACAGTCAACATGCTGAGTAGCGCAGCATTAACGACATATACGACAACATAGGCCGCAATGAACTTTCCAAACGCCAGCCATCCGCCGCGCGCGCTGAAGACGATCCTGCCGATGCTGAAATAGTTAAAGACAACGCCGACAACGGTGGCCAGAAACAGTGCAATCAGATACGGCAGGTCGATAAACACAAGACCTGCATAAATGCTGTAGCCAAACAACGTATTAAGCAGCCCGACAGCGAGGAATTTTAGCATGCGCCGGTTGCGCTCAATATCCATCATAAATCCTTTATTTTCGACAGTCTCAAATGGTTCAACCCGCAAAGATCGGTTCCGCTGCCCGGGCATGGATTAAGCGCGCCAACTATAATTAGCGAAGGAGAGCGTCCGTGGAAATTAAACAGCATGCGAACACACTAACACATCAAATTGCATGCAAAATCTGGTACGCTATTTTACAGATAAACAGGGCAGGAAGGCGCAATGGCGATATATGCGGTAGGCGACATTCAGGGCTGCTACACGGAACTGGTGCAGTTGCTGGAAAAAATAGGTTTCGATCAGCAAAAAGACAAGCTGTGGCTGGTCGGCGACCTGGTCAATCGCGGCGCTGATTCGCTGCAGGTATTGCGCCTGGTCAAGTCTCTGGGCGACAGTGCAATCACGGTGCTGGGCAATCACGATCTGCATCTGTTGGCGGTAGCCTCCGGTGTGTCCAGACTGCATCGGGGCGATACGCTGGATGAAATATTGAATGCGCCGGATCGCGAGGAACTTCTGGTCTGGTTGCGCAATCAGCGTCTGTTACATGTCGAGGGAGATTTTGTACTGGTTCATGCCGGGCTTCTGCCGGGCTGGACGGTGAAGGGGGCGCGAAAGCTTGCGCATGAAGTGGAAGCAGCGCTGCGCGGTAAAAACTACGTGGAATTTTTGCAGCATATGTATGGAAATCAGCCGGTCTGCTGGGACGATGATCTGTCAGGTTACAAGCGCCTGCGGGTGATTACCAATGCACTGACCCGGATGCGCGTCTGCACCGGTCGCGGCGAGATGGAGTTCGATTTCAAGGCGGAGCTGCAGAATATTCCGCAAGGCTATCTTCCCTGGTTCGATGTGCCGGGGCGGGAAAGCATCGATGCTACCGTGATATTTGGTCACTGGTCTGCCCTGGGACTGATGATTAAGCCCAATGCCATTGCGCTCGATACCGGCTGTTTATGGGGCGGGCCGCTGACGGCCATTCGTCTTGAAGACCGCGAGGTGATACAGGTGGCCTGCGCCAATCCCGCAGTGGCCAAACACTGGTGAGATTTCTCTATACCTTGCTGTTGTGGCTGTTGCTGCCGTTCATCTTCGTGCGTCTGGCATTGCGCGGACGGCGTCAGCCCGAATATCTGCAGCATATCGGCGAGCGTTTCGGCTTTTATCCGGTAGCGACCACCGGGCCCCTCATCTGGCTGCATGCGGTATCGGTCGGTGAGACGCGCGCCACGGTGAGTCTGGTCGCAAAACTTCGTGCCGCCTATCCTGATTGCCGGATTCTGCTCACCCATACCACGCCGACCGGACGCGCAACTTCCGAACAGCTGTATGGCGACGGCGTGATGCGGGCGTATCTGCCCTACGATTACCCGTTCGCGGTGCGGCGGTTTCTGCGCCATTTTCAACCGAAAATAGGCATCCTGATGGAGACTGAAATCTGGTTCAACCTGATTCATGCAGGGCATGATGCGGGCATCCCGATGTTGCTGCTCAACGCGCGACTGTCTGAAAAATCGGCAAATGGCTACGCGCGCTTTGCCGGTTTGACCCGCAACGCATTAAAGGAGCTGGGCGGCATCGCGGCACAAACCTCAGACGATGCGGCGCGCCTGACCGGTTTGGGGGCTGTGCAGGTGTCGGTGATGGGGAATCTTAAATTCGATATCGAACCGCCGCAATCGATGCTGGAACTGGGGCATTCGTTGCGCCGTAAATTCGGTGTGTCGCGCAAAATATTTCTTGCGGCCAGCACAAGGGATGGAGAAGAAGCCCTTGTGCTGGATGCATTTCAAGCCTCGGGAGGGATGGACGAGATGCTGCTGGTCATCGTGCCGCGCCATCCGCAGCGCTTCACGGAGATTGCCGATATGCTGGCTAAACGCAGTTTGCGTTATCAGCGCAGGAGTGAGAATCGGGAAGCCGACCCGGATATTCAGGTAGTGCTGGGGGACAGTATGGGCGAGATGTTTGCCTATTATGCGGCAGCCGACTTAGCTTTTATTGGGGGCAGCCTGCTGCCGTTCGGCGGGCAGAATTTGATCGAAGCCTGTTCGGTCGGTACGCCGGTGCTGACCGGTCCGCACACCTATAACTTTGCCGATGCGACAAGGCTGGCCGTTGAGGCCGGTGCTGCGGTGCAGGTTTCAGACGCGCCCGAACTGTTCTCTGTGGCGCAGAAGCTGCTGAACGACGTCGATGCGCTGACCGCGATGCGCAAACAGTGTGTTCAGTTTGTCGCCTCCCATCAGGGCGCAACCGGTAAGGCTATGACGGTCATCGCAGCCGCCTTGAGGTAACTAATTGATAATGCTATTCGCGTCCGACGATTGTCTCGTTCCGAAGCCGGTTGTGGCGAAATGCCCGGCAGCCTTGCCTCGGGGCCGACTTCCCGGGTAATTCATATTCTCCCGCCCAAACACCTATTATGCATATCTGCCGGCTGCATCGGTGTACACTGTGTACACGTTTGCGTATGACCGGTTGTGCCGGAAAAATGCAATAAATTCTATGTGTTGCAGTGCTGTATTTTCGTGTTTTAACTTTAAGAAAGAATTTATGCAATGTCCGATCTGCACTTCCGAAATTGCTTCGAATAGGGTTGTTTGTGACAAGTGCGGTGCCACGCTGGTTACCGGGCGATCCACGACAGGGGTGCTGGTGGGTTGGCTGGGCATGGTGATGGTAATCTTGTGGGGCATAATGAGCGTTCCCCTGCTGATTCTTCCTTTTGCCTCATTCAGCCTTAAAGGTTATCCGTGGCCTGTGTTTATTGGCGGAGCCCTTCTGTCAGGAGGATTGTTGTGGTATTCCAAATCGACCATTCGTAGCAAATGGGTTTGCAGGGAAAATTAATGCCTGTATGAATCAGGGTTTTGCAACGGTATCCAGTTCGACTCGCGTACTACCCTTTATTCTCACGATGCGCACCCGGTCGCCGACCCTGAAGTCATTCGCTTTGCCCGGTTGCATCACATAGGTGCTTTGCTCTTCGTTATCGACCTTTACCCAAAGTTCCAGGCCGTGCCTGGTGGAAATGCCTGCCTGGTGTCCGAGCGTGCCGCCCAATACGGTGCCGAAAACAGAACCGACTACGGAGCCGCGACCGGTTCCGCTGTTTGCGCCGCCCACCTGACCGAAGATGCTGCCGGCCATCGAGCCCGCATTTGAACTCGCATCCATCTCGATCGGTGCAACGCTTTCAATGACTCCCAGCTTGACGATTTGTTTTGCAGGATCATTTGCGCCGATGCCATGCTTGCTGCCGGCACAACCGGCCAGCAGCAGCGCTAAGATGAATAGCAAGCGGTGTAACATTTACAGCGGAACTTCGAAACCGAAGTGGTGCAGGAACTGCGCCTTGATTTCGTCGCGACTTGGCGCATGGTTCTGGCCGCCGCGACTGGCGATTTTGATTGAACCCATCAATGATGCGAGGCGTCCGGTAGTCTCCCATGCCCATCCGTGCTGGATACCGTACATGAGGCCTGCGCGATATGCATCGCCGCATCCGGTGGGATCAATTACGGCGGCAGGTTTTGGTGTAGGGATGGCGATTTCGCGGCCTTCTGTGTAAATCATCGAGCCGTCTGCACCCAGTGTGACGATCAGGGCTTGCACAGATTGGGCGATCTCTTTGAGTGTCTTGCCGGTCTTGTCCTGCAGCAATTTTGCCTCGTAATCGTTCACGGTTACATAGGTCGCCTGATCGATGAAGCGCAACAGATCGTCGCCTGAGAACATCGGCATGCCCTGACCCGGATCGAATACGAATGGTACGCCGGCTTCAACGAACTGTTCTGCGTGCTCGATCATGCCGCAGCGTCCGTCAGGAGATACGATGCCGAGCGTTACGCCGCCGGCGTCGCTAACCTTGTTCTGCTCGGAGAAACCCATCGCGCCCGGGTGAAAGGCGGTGATCTGGTTGTCGTCAAGGTCGGTGGTGATGAAAGCCTGGCCTGTGAAGCTGTCGGGGACGTGGCGGATATGCGTCTGCGGGATGGAGAGCTTTTCCAGGCGCTTCGCATACGGTGCGAAGTCGTCGCCGACGGTTGCCATGATCAGCGGCTTGCCGCCCAGCAGATGCAGGTTATAGGCGATATTGCCCGCACAGCCGCCGTATTCGCGGCGCATTTCAGGCACTAAAAATGCGACATTCAGGATGTGAATCTGCTCGGGGAGAATGTGCTTCTTGAACTGGTCCTTGAACACCATGATGGTGTCGTAGGCCATCGAACCGCAGATGAGTGTATTCATGATTAAATCCAGTCGTTAGTCGTTAGTCGTTAGTTGGCAGAGGCTTTGTTGATTGCAGCACGGCCAAAGCCGCATCGTAGTTCGGTTCGTGTGTGATGTCGTCGACAAGTTCCGCGTGCAATACGCGATTTTTTTCATCGAGCACCAGTACGGCACGCGCGGTCAGGCCTGCCAGCACGGTATCCGCAATTTTCACGCCGTAATTGCGCATGAAGTCGCGACCGCGCATCAAGGACAGCGGGATGACATTCTCCAGGCCTTCCGCCGCGCAGAAACGGCTCATTGCAAACGGCAAGTCGGCAGAGATCACCAGCACCACGGTGTTGGTAAGTGCGCCTGCGGCCTCGTTGAATCTGCGTGTGGATGTCGCGCACACGGCGGTGTCCAGACTCGGCACGATGTTCAGCACCTTGCGACGACCTGAAAAACTGTCCAGCGTCACATCCTTGAGATCCTTATCCACCAGCGAGAACGCCGGGGCAGTTTTGCCCACGGCAGGAAACGTCCCGTACAGGGTGACGGGTGCGCCATCCAGTGTGACGGCAACTTTATTGGATGCTTCTTTTTTCTTGGTCATGATGTCTCCAGATAATGCGTTGGTTGGTTCAGGTCGTAACAACCTGAACCAACAGGGGATACATGAGATTAAATATACGTCTTAACCGGCGGACAGGAACAAACCAGATTCTTGTCGCCGTATACATTATCGACTTTCGCGACGGCAGGCCAGAACTTATTGTCGCGCACCCAGGGCAGCGGGTAGGCCGCCTGTTCACGCGTATAGGGTCGATTCCAGTCGCTGCTGATTACTGACTTCGCGGTATGCGGTGCATGCTTGATTATATTGTCTTTTTTGTCGGCACGGCCGGCGATGATCTCGTCGATCTCGCAACGTATCGCGATCATAGCCTCGCAGAAACGATCCAGTTCCGCTTTCGATTCGCTCTCGGTAGGTTCAACCATCAATGTGTCTACCACCGGGAAGGAGGTGGTCGGCGCATGGAAGCCGAAGTCCATCAGTCGTTTTGCGATGTCGGCCACTTCGATGCCGGCTTCTCGTTTGAAGTCGATGCACTGCAGTATCATTTCATGTGCGCAGCGTCCGTTCTTGCCTGCGTACAGCGTCGAGTAGTGATTTTTAAGAGATTCCTTGATGTAGTTGGCATTAAGGATCGCCATGCGGGTCGCCTGAGCCAGTCCGGCGGCTCCCATCATCTTGATGTAACCGTAGGAGATCAGCAGGATCAGCGCGCTGCCGTAAGGGGCTGCGGATACCGCGTGTATACCCTGTTCGCCGCCTGTCTTGACGACAGGATGCGAAGGCAGGAACGGCGTCAGATGCGCCGCCACGCCGATCGGGCCGACACCCGGTCCGCCACCGCCGTGTGGAATCGCGAAGGTCTTGTGCAGATTCAGATGGCACACGTCTGCGCCGATATTGCCGGGGCTGGTCAGTCCCACCTGCGCGTTCATGTTTGCGCCGTCCATGTACACCTGTCCGCCGTTTTCATGAATGATGCGGGTGATGTCGGTGATGGATTCTTCATACACGCCGTGCGTGCTGGGGTAGGTCACCATCAGGCAGGACAGATCATCCTTGTGAAGTTCAGCCTTCTCGCGCAGATCTTCCACGTCGATGTTGCCGTTTTTGTCGCATTTCACCACGACGATATTCAGTCCGCACATCGCCGCGCTGGCAGGATTCGTGCCGTGCGCGGAGGAGGGGATCAGCGCCACATTGCGCTGGCCTTCGCCGCGCGATCGGTGATAAGCCTGAATGACCAGAAGACCTGCGTATTCGCCGGATGCGCCGCTGTTAGGCTGGAAGCTCATCTGCGCGAAGCCTGTGATCTCCGACAGCGCAGCGTCAAGACCCGCGATGATTTCCTGATAGCCAGCCGCCTGCTCGGATGGGACGAAGGGATGCAGATTGGCAAATTCGGGCCAAGTCAGCGCCAGCAGCTCGGAGGCCGCGTTTAATTTCATCGTGCAGGAACCCAACGCGATCATCGAATGCGTCAGCGACAAATCCTTGTTTTCCAGCCGCTTGATGTAACGCATCATCTCGGTTTCCGAGTGATACGAATTGAATACCGGATGACTCAGAATGGCCGATTCACGCACCTTGATTCTCATCGCCTGGCCGGCAATCTGCACCTGCGTCAGGGTGACCGCGTGCTTGCCGGCCGCCTCTGCGAACACTCTGATGATCGCGTTCAGATCGGCAACCGTCGTGGTCTGATCAAGCGCGATGCCTAAGCCTTCAGTGCTGTAACGGAAGTTGATTTTTGCCGTCTCAGCCAATGCACGAATCTTCGCGTTATCCGTGTGCGTCAGTTTGAGCGTGTCGAAGAAGTTGTCAAAGGCAACCGTGTAGCCCAGCTTTTTCAATTCGCCCGCCAGCGCGGCAGTGGATTGATGAATCTCGCGCGCGATACCGCGCAGACCGACAGGCCCGTGATAGATCGCATACATGCCGGCCATGATCGCCAGCAGTGCCTGCGCGGTACAGATATTGGAGGTGGCTTTCTCGCGGCGGATATGTTGTTCGCGGGTTTGTAGCGCCATGCGCAGAGCAGGATTGCCATCGCTATCCACGGATACACCGATGATGCGGCCTGGCATTGAGCGTTTGTACGCATCGCGGCACGCAAAGAAGGCGGCGTGAGGCCCGCCGTAGCCCATCGGCACGCCAAAGCGTTGCGTAGAACCCAGCACGATATCCGCACCGAACTCGCCCGGAGGGGTTAGCAACACCAGACTCATGATGTCGGCAGCAACCGCAATGGTCATGCCTTGAGCCTTGGCGCGAGCGACGAAATCCGCATAGTCGTGCACCACGCCGTTGGCTGCCGGATATTGCAACAGCGCGCCGTACAGCTTGTCGTGCAAGGTGACGGTCTTGAAATCGCCGATCACAAGCTCAATCCCTAACGGCTTTGCGCGGGTTTTCAGCAATTCGATGGTCTGCGGGAAACATTCGTGCGACACAAAAAAGCTGTTTTTGCCTGCTGCATCTCTCGGGCGCAGACTGTGCAGCATGGTCATCGCCTCGGCGGCGGCGGTTGCTTCGTCCAGCAGCGATGCGTTGGCAATCTCCATGCCGGTCAGATCCGCCACCATGGTCTGAAAATTCAGCAGCGCTTCCAGACGTCCCTGCGCAATTTCGGCCTGATAGGGCGTATAGGCGGTGTACCAGCCCGGATTTTCCAGCACGTTGCGCTGGATGACCGGCGGCAGGATCGTGTCGTAATAGCCAAGTCCGATGTAGCTCTTATACAGCTTGTTCTTCGCCGCAATGCCCCGCAGATGCGCGAGGTAGGCGTGTTCCGACATGCCGGCGGGCAGATTGAGCGGCTGCTTTAAACGGATCGTGGCGGGAATGGTCTGGTCGATCAACGCGTCGAGCGACGGCGCATCGATTTTTTTCAGCATATCCTGAACATCCTGTTCAGATGGGCCGTTGTGGCGATTTACAAATTGGTCTATATACATAGGAGCGAGGATCGAGGAACGAGGATTGAGGGGTGAGAGAGGAGCGGGAAACGAAGAGAGGTTTTTTCTCAATCCTCGACCCCCGCTCCTCAATCCTGTTTGTTAGTGTGCTTCGCTATCGACGACAGCCTGATAGGCGGCTGCATCCAGCAGAGCATCTACATCCGCTGCATTGTCCGGTTTCATCTTGAAGATCCAGGCGGAGTAAGGCTCGCTGTTGATGGCTTCAGGGCTGCTGTCCAGTTCGCCGTTGATTTCGGTAACGGTGCCTGAAATCGGTGCGTAAACGTCGGCCGCTGCCTTGACTGACTCCACAACTGCGCATTCTTCTTTCGCGTTCAGATGGCGTCCGGCTTCAGGTGCTTCGACGAACACCATGTCGCCCAGCAATTCCTGCGCATGTTGTGTGATGCCGATACTGACCGTGCCGTCGGCTTCGGTTTTGACCCATTCGTGGGAGGCGGTGTATTTCAAATTGCCAGGGTTGCTCATTTAAATCTCCTCAAGTTGTTAGACGTTAGTTACTAGTCGTTAGTTGATATTGTCGCTGCGCGATTTTTAAATTTAGTTGCTAGTTGTTAGTTGGGGTTGTCGCAGTGCGGCTGTTAACTAGCCGCTAACGACTAACGACTAACGACTAACGACTGCTTTGCCATTGCGCGCGAACGGATACTTTACCACCTGCGCGTTGAGCATTTTATCGCGAATTGCCACTTGTACCGTGTCGCCGATCGCAACGTCAACAGGTACGCGTGCCAGTGCGATGGATTTTTCCAGTGTGGGCGAGAAGCTGCCGCTGGTGATCTCACCGATGCCATGCGGAGTATGCACTTTCTGATGTCCGCGCAACACGCCGCGATCGAGCAGCACCAGGCCTGCCAGTTTTTGAGTCGGCGGGTTGGCAAGCAGGGCCGCCTTGCCGATGAAGTCGCGGGGGCTTTTAAGATCCACTGTCCAGGCAAGGCCGGATTCCAGCGGACCGACCGTCTCGTCCATGTCCTGCCCGTAGAGATTCATGCCCGCTTCCAGACGTAGCGTGTCGCGTGCGCCAAGTCCGATGGGTTTGACTCCGGCTTCGTTCAATGCATACCAGAAGGCTTCGACCTTTTCTTTGGGCAGCATCACTTCGAAGCCGTCTTCGCCGGTGTAACCTGTGCGTGCGATGAAGTATTCCCCGCAATCGGCGGCCTGGAAATTGACCAGACTTTCGGTCGCTGTCCTGGTTTGCGGCAGCACCTGCCAGACGCGGGCGCGTGCGTTAGGGCCCTGCACTGCGACCATTGCCAGATCGTCACGCGAAGTGATGACAAGGTTAGGCGCATGCACTGCAGCCTGCTCCTTCATCCAGGCGATGTCCTTGTCTGCGGTGCCTGCATTGACCACGATGCGGAACCATTCTTCCGTCATGAAGTAGATGATCAGATCGTCGATTACGCCGCCATTCGGGCGCAGCATTGCGGAATACAGCGCCTTGCCGGGCAGCGTGATCTTGTCGGCGTTGTTCGCCAGCAGATAGGAAAGGAAGGCGCGCACGCCTGTGCCCTTTGCGTCGACGACGCGCATGTGGCATACGTCGAACATGCCGCTGTCATTGCGTACCTGATGGTGTTCGTCAATTTGCGAACCGTAGTTAACCGGCATGTCCCAGCCGCCGAAATCCACCATTTTTGCACCCATCGCACGGTGAGCAGCGTTTAAAGGGGTTGTCTTAAGAGTCGTCATGTAGGCTTTCTAAAAATAAAAAAGGCGCAGCACGATATCGTGCTGCGCCCCATCTGTCCTTGTTACCTGAGAGATTACAACAAGACAATAAATCCCCAACGGCTGGTTTATTGCATTAAATTGTGTGCCCCTTCGGTGGCTAGTTAATTAGTCGCTAGACACTAGACGCTAGTTGATGTGGTCCGCTGCGCGGATTTTGCTCTTAACTAACGACTAACGACTAATAACTGATTTCAGCTCTCTCCAGATTTGCCTGTGCCAATAGTTCATTTGCCTGAGCGGTTACGGGTGTTACGCCTTCGGCGGTGGTATCAAAACCACGCTCTCCTATTGGTCTGAACGGCAGTGCGAATTATGCTGGATTCAATAAAACCTGACAATGAATATTTAGCGGGCCGTTTTTAATCGCTCGGTTTCTGAAGCTGCCGAAACCTGTCCGGTCGGCGCTTCGACGCGGCGTGCCAGCGTGAAATGCTTGGACCAATAGCTGTCGTTCAGGTTGGAGACCATCACGCTGCCGGTGCGGGTGCTTGACGCATGAATAAACTGATCGTTGCCAAGATAAATGCCGACATGGGAAATCGTATGCATGAAGCTGAAGAACACAAGATCGCCCGGGAGCAGTTCGCTCATCCTGATATGATTTCCAACCTGACTCAACGCATTCGAGCTGTGGGGCAGCGTGACGCCTTCGACGCGATCGAAAACGTAACGCACAAAACCGCTGCAATCAAAACCGCTGGCCGGACTGGTGCCGCCTTTGTTGTATGAAATACCTTCGAAATTGAGCGCGTAATGCAACAAATTTTGCACGGAATCCGGCAGCGACTGCAATAAGCCCTGGCCTGCGGGAGCCGGTGGCGGATCGGTCTGTTCGGCCGCAACAGAGCTGCCGCTGAACAGGATTGCGCAAACAAAAAGAAGAGTACGTATAGTCATCTGATAGCGTATTTGTATTTTTACGACGCCGCCCTGTTGAAATCGATATCGAATTTATCAGGGCGGCTCGCTTTAACGACGAATAATATCACATTGATTCCGTGCAGGCGGGGTGGCTTACCCTGCCAGTTTTTTGAGCAACACCTCATTCAGTTGCGCGGGATTGGCTTTGCCCTTGCTGGCTTTCATTGCCAGGCCCACGAAGAAGCCGAACAGCTTGTCTTTGCCTGAACGGTATTCAGCAACCTTGTCGGCTTGCGTTGCGATGATCTCATCCACCAGAGCTTCGATCGCGCCGGCGTCGGAAACCTGCTTCAAGCCACGGGATTCGATGATGGCATCGGCGTCCCCCCCTTCCGACCACAGGGTGCGGAATAATTCCTTTGCGCCCGAATTGGAAATGGTGCCGTCCGCAATGCGGATCAGCATGCCGCTCATCTGCAGCGTGGAGACCGGGCATTGCGCCATCTCCAGTCCGTCGCGGTTGAGCTGGGCGGAAAGTTCGCCTATCAGCCAGTTGGCACACAGCTTGGCAGAGATAGAAGATTGATTTTGCGAGCATTCGCTTTGCGGATTGCCTGCTTGAACCGTTTCACGTTCGCCTCCTCGCTCGCTTGCGGGAGAGGATTGAGGAGAGGGGGCGAGCGATGCCATGCACATATCGAAAAAGTCGGCCATTTCGCGCGACCCTGTCAGGCAACTCGCGTCGTAACTGGTCAGCCCGTATTCGCCGGTATAGCGTGCGCGGCGTGTTTTTGGCAATTCCGGCAAGGTGGCGCGCACCTCATCGAGCATCGCGGCTGAAATGTCCAGCGGCAACAAGTCGGGATCGGGGAAGTAACGGTAGTCGTGTGCGTCTTCCTTGCTGCGCATCGCGCGTGTCTCGCCCGTATCCGGATTGAACAGGATGGTGGCCTGATGAATTTTTCCGCCGCTCTCAAGCTGGTCGATCTGCCATTGCACCTCGTAGTCGATCGCCTGTTGCATAAACTTGAAGGAGTTGAGATTCTTGATTTCGCGGCGCGTGCCGAGAGGCTCGCCGGGACGTCTCACCGATACGTTCACGTCGCAACGGAACGAGCCTTCCTGCATGTTGCCGTCCGATATGCCGATCCAGCGCACCAGCGTGTGCAACGCCTTTGCATAGGCGACGGCTTCGGCTGCCGAACACATGTCGGGTTCGGAGACGATTTCCAGCAGCGGCGTACCGGCACGATTCAGATCGATGCCGGTCATACCCTGGGATGCGCCATGTACCGATTTGCCCGCGTCCTCTTCAAGATGGGCGCGCGTGATGCGCACCATTTTTTCGTAGGGTTTTGCATTTCCGGAAAGAGGCTCGACCTGGATGGTCAGCTGACCTTGTCCCACCACCGGCAGATCGAACTGGCTGATCTGATAGCCCTTGGGCAGGTCGGGATAGAAATAATTCTTGCGGGCGAACACCGAGCGCGGTGCAATATGCGCATCGACCGCAAGGCCGAACTTGATGGCTCGCTCCACGGCGCCTTTATTCAATACCGGCAACACGCCGGGTAGCGCGATGCTCACCGCATCCGCCTGAGTGTTGGGCTCGGCGCCATAGGTGGTGGAGGCGCCCGAAAAGATTTTAGTGTTGGTGGACAGTTGTGTATGTACTTCCAGCCCGATGACGGTTTCCCAAGACATAGTATTTCCTTACAGCGGCGAGCGACTGTGCCAGTCGGTCGTCAGTTGATATTGATGTGCGACGTTCAGCATGCGCGACTCGTCGAAATAATTTCCGATGATCTGCAGGCCGACAGGCATTGTGTTGTCGCCAAATCCGCAGGGGATGGACATGCCAGGCAGGCCTGCCAGATTCACCGCAATCGTGTAAATGTCGGACAGATACATCTGCACAGGATCGTCGCCTTTGTCCCCGAGATTAAAGGCTGTGGAAGGGGAGGTCGGCCCCATGATGACGTCGCACTGAGTGAATGCATCGGTGAAATCCTGCGCGATCAACCGGCGGATTTTCTGCGCCTGCAGGTAATAGGCGTCGTAATAGCCGTGGGACAGCACATAAGTGCCGATCATGATGCGGCGTTTGACTTCATCGCCGAACCCTTGTGCGCGGCTCTTTTCGTACATGTCCGCCAGATCGGTGTATTCCGGTGCGCGATAGCCGTAACGCACGCCGTCAAAGCGCGACAGGTTGCTTGACGCTTCCGCCGGTGCCAGCACGTAATAAACCGGCACGGCCAGCTTCGAATTGGGCAGGCTGATGTCGACAATGGTCGCCCCCAGCTTCTTGTATTCACCGATTGCGTCCTGAACGCGGGCGGCGACATCCGAGGATAAGCCTTCCGCGAAAAATTCCCTGGGCAATCCGATGCGCAGTCCTTTAAGAGGCCGGTTCAAATCGAGGGTGTAGTCTTCTTTTTGGCGCTGCAACGAAGTCGAGTCGCGCTCGTCGAAGCCGGTCATCACATTGAGCATCAATGCGCAATCTTCCGCGCTCCTCGCCATCGGGCCTGCCTGATCCAGACTGGAGGCGAAGGCGATCATGCCGTAGCGCGAGACCGTGCCGTAAGTGGGTTTGATGCCGGAGATGCCGCACAGCGCCGCCGGTTGGCGTATCGAGCCGCCGGTGTCCGTGCCTGTTGCAGCTGCGCAAAGACGCGCTGCGACGGCGGATGCAGCGCCTCCCGAACTGCCGCCGGGGACCGCATTTTGATTCCACGGATTCCTGACAGGACCGAAGTACGAGGTCTCGTTGGACGACCCCATCGCGAACTCGTCCATGTTGGTCTTGCCCAGGTTGATTGCGCCGGCCTTGTTGAATTGTTCGATCACATGCGCGTCGTAAGGCGCGATGAAGTCGCCCAGCATCCTGGAGCCGCAGGTGGTGCGCCAGCCTTTTGCGCAGAAAATGTCTTTCTGTGCGATCGGGATGCCGGTCAGCGCCTGGGCTGTGCCTGTTGCCAGCAGTTGGTCGGCGGCAGCTGCTTGCGCCAGACTGGTTTGCGCATCGACGGTGATGTAGGCGTTGTACACCGGATTGTGCGCGGCGATGCGGTCGAGATAAAGTTGCGTGAGTTCAACGCTGGAAATCTTCTTTGCAGACAGTTGTTCGGATAATTGTTTTAGCGAGGCGTTTATCATTTTACTTGAGGAGTAAGTGTGAAGAGGGTAATCGGGGAAGAGGGGAGAGGGAAGAGAAAAACCGCTGAGCCGCAGTTACCCTTCACCCTTCTTTCTTTACCCTTCGCCTTGCGCTCTTCTCCCTTCTCCCTTCTCCTTATTCGATGACTTGGGGTACGAGGTACAAGCCGTTCTCGACTTGCGGTGCGATGGACTGGAACAGTTCGCGCTGATTGTCTTCGGTAACCCGGTCGCAGCGTAAGCGTTGCGACAAATCCTGGGCATGAGACATCGGTTCTATGCCGGTCGTATCGACGGCCTGCATCTGCGCAATCAGTTCAAAAATGCCGGATAACTGGGATCTGGCGGCTTCGATTTCGGTGTCGTTCATCGCAAGTCGCGCCAGAAGCGCTACTTTTCGAACATCAGCTGTGCTTAATGACATGGTAAAAGCGTTATAATAATAAAGCTGATAGAGTATCATAACCAGTTTGGCAGCACACCTCTTTGGACTTTTCGGGAATCAACATGTTTGGATTTTTTAACGGCTATTTTTCTAACGACCTGGCAATCGATCTTGGTACGGCGAATACGCTGATCTGGGTGCGCGGACAAGGTATCGTGCTGAATGAACCTTCGGTGGTTGCCATTCGCCAGGAAGGCGGTCCGAACGGCAAGAAGATTATTCAACAAGTAGGGCTGGGCGCGAAGCAGATGCTGGGACGTACGCCGGGCAACATCACGGCGATTCGTCCGATGAAGGACGGCGTGATCGCCGACTTTACCGTGACAGAACAGATGCTCAAGCAATTCATTCGCAAGGTTTACAAGGCCAGCATCTTCAGTCCCAGCCCGCGCATCGTGATTTGCGTGCCCTGCGGTTCGACCCAGGTTGAGCGCCGCGCGATTCGCGAATCTGCAGTCGGTGCCGGTGCGCGCCGCGTGGAGTTGATCGAAGAGCCGATGGCTGCAGCGATCGGCGCCGGCTTGCCGGTAGAGGAAGCAACAGGCTCGATGGTGGTGGATATCGGCGGCGGCACGACCGAAGTCGGCGTGATTTCGCTGGGCGGTACGGTGTATTCGGGCTCGGTGCGCGTCGGCGGCGACAAGTTCGACGAGGCTATCATCAATTACATCCGCCGCAACTACGGCATGCTGATCGGTGAAACCACGGCCGAAGAAATCAAGAAGACCATCGGTTCAGCCTTTCCCGGTTCTGAAGTGCGCGAGATGGAAGTGAAGGGGCGCAATCTGGCCGAAGGCGTACCGCGCAGCTTTACGATTTCCAGCAATGAAATTCTCGAAGCGCTGACCGATCCGCTCAACAATATCGTCAGCGCCGTGAAGATCGCGCTCGAGCAGACGCCGCCTGAGCTGGGTGCGGATATCGCGAACAAGGGCATGGTGCTGACCGGTGGCGGCGCATTGTTGCGCGACATCGATCGCCTGCTGATGGAAGAAACCGGCTTGCCGGTGCTGATCGCCGATGATCCGTTGACCTGCGTGGTACGCGGTTCCGGTCGCGCGCTCGAATATATGGACAAATCGAGCGGCATGTTTACGACGGAATAAGGCTTGCTGGTAAGTGGTCAGTAGTAAGTGGATCGGCACTTTGTGCCTCAGTGGGAAGTGGAATTTACTTCCCACTTTCCATTTTTCACTCACCACTTTCCATTTTTCACTCACCACTCACCACTCACTACTTCCTAGTCAAGATGGACAGCACGCAAACTTTTCAGGTTTACAACAGGGGGCCCAGTCAGGCTGCGAGGCTCGTGTTTTTCGCGGTACTGTCGTTGTTGCTGATGTTTGTCGACGCGCGTTTCCGCTATCTCGAATCCACCCGCAGCGCACTATCCGTGCTGGTGTCGCCCATACAGCGTCTGGCGACCTTGCCGGGGGCGTTGCTGCAACAGGCGGGTGACTTCTTCGTCACGCAGAGCAGCCTGCTCGAAGAAAATAAAACCTTGCATCGTCAGCTGGAAAAGGATTCCGCCCAGTTGGTGCAATGGCAATCGCTGCAGCTGGAAAATCAGCAGCTGCGCAATTTGATGGCGCTGCAGCAGCGCAGTCAATTTACAGGACAATTTGCCGAAATCGTCTACGCAGAGCGGGATATTTTCAGGCGCAAGGTGCTCATCAATAAGGGCAGCACGGCGAAGGTTCAGGCAGGTCAGGTCGTGATGGACGACAAGGGTATCGTAGGGCAGATCACCCGCGTCTACCCCTGGTTGTCCGAAGTCACGCTGATCACCGAAAAGGATCATGCGGTGCCGGTTCAGGTACAGCGCAGCGGATTGCGCAGCGTGGCCTTCGGTGCCGGAGACACCAGTCAGATGTCGCTGCGTTATATGCCGGTCAGCACCGATATTCAGAACGGCGATGTGCTGGTGACCTCGGGTCTCGACGGCGTCTATCCGCCGGGGATTCCGGTGGCAAGAGTCGAGAAGATCGAGCGCGATGCGGCCTATCCGTTTGCCCGTATTGTCTGTTCAGCGGTGGGCGGCGTGGACAAGCACAGGCATTTGCTGGTGCTGTCCGCGCTGCCAAAATTGCCTGAACGTCCCGAGCCGGAAGTTTTGCCCGGCAAGCTTAAAAACAAGAAGATGGGGATGCATTGATGCCTTTTAACGATCAGACGCAGCCGGAAATTTTACGTCCCGTCAGCAATTTATTCATCGCGGTGAGCGTGATCGCAGCCCTGTTTTTGAACGGCTTGCCCTGGGAAGGCCTGTGGCTGATGGTGCGTCCGGATTTCGTGGCCGTGGTCATGCTTTACTGGTGTACGCACAAGCCGTTGCGTGTGGGCATCGGCATGTCCTGGCTGGTGGGTATATTGGCCGATGTGGCGGATGCCAGCCTGTTCGGGCAGCACGCGCTGTCTTATACTGTTCTGGCGTTTGGCGGCGTGGTGCTGAGCCGGCGCATACGGATGTTCGATCTGCGCGAGCAAACCACTCAGGTTTTCCTTATTTTGCTGCTGACCTACGCGGCATACGCTCTGGTGCACTGGCAGGTCAACGGCCAACTGTCGTGGATCTATTTTCTGGGTTGCCTGACATCGACACTGCTGTGGATTCCGCTGAGCTCCCTGTTTCAGTCAATGCGGCAGATGCGCGTGGATCGTGAATGAAAAGACACGTTGAGTTAAAAAATCATCAGCAAGAGATTTTTAACTTTCGCTTGCGGCTGGTTATCAGCATCGGCTTCGTGTTGCTGTTGCTGGGAATTCTGCTTGCGCGTTTCGTCTATCTGCAAGCGGTACGCCACGATTATTACCAGACGCTGGCTGAAAAAAACCGTATTTCGGTGGTGCCCATCGTTCCCAATCGCGGCCTGATACTGGATCGCAACGGGGTGGTGCTGGCGCACAATTTTTCAGGCTATACCCTGGAAATCACGCCGAGTAAGGTTGCGGATCTGCAAGCCACGATAGATGAGTTGTCCAAACTGGTCGACATTCAGCCGCGAGATCGCAAGCGCTTCAGGAAGCTGCAGACCGAGAGCCATGATTTCGAGACGCTGATGATACGCAGTCGTCTCTCCGACGAAGAAGTGGCGCGTTTTGCAGCGCAGCAATATCGCTTTCCAGGCGTCGAGATCAAGGCGCGCCTGTTCCGCGAATACCCTTATTCCGATAAGACGGCTCATCTGTTGGGCTACATCGGACGCATCAATCAGACCGATGTAGATAAGCTCGAAGAAGATGATACGGTCGCAAATTATCGCGGCACCGATTACATCGGCAAGACCGGGCTTGAGCAATACTACGAAAATGAATTGCACGGCACGACCGGCATCGAGCAGGTCGAGGTGGATTCGGCAGGGCGGGGTGTACGCGTCTTGTCGCGCACGCCGCCCGTGTCGGGAAATACGCTGGTGCTGAGCATCGATGCGAAGTTGCAGGAAATCGCCGAACAGGCCTTCGGCGCATTTCGCGGTGCGCTGGTGGCGATCGATCCTGCCAACGGCGAAGTGCTGGCCTTTGTCAGCCGGCCGGGTTATGACCCGAGTCTGTTCGTGGACGGGATCGATGCGGACAGCTGGAAAGAGCTGAACGATTCACCCGATCATCCGCTGAACAACCGCGTGCTGCGCGGACAATACCCGTCGGGTTCCACGATTAAGCCTTTCATGGCGCTGGCAGGACTCTTTTACAACATCCGTTCCCCCAGTCAAACCATCAGCGATCCGGGTTTTTACACCTTGTCCGGCAGCAGTCATCACTATCGCGACTGGAAAAAAGAAGGGCATGGTACGGTGGATATGTTCAGATCCATCGTGGTTTCTTGCGATACTTATTATTACGGCCTCGCGGTCGAAATGGGAATCGACAATATTTTCGAATTTCTGTCGCGCTTTGGTTTCGGCAAGAAAACCGGTATCGATCTCGAAGGCGAGACATCCGGCTTGCTGCCTTCCCAAGAGTGGAAGATGAAACGCTTCAAGCAAAAATGGTTTACTGGGGACACCGTGTCGGTGGGCATCGGCCAGGGATACAGCCTGGTGACGCCGCTGCAACTGGCTGCCGCAACCGCAACGCTGGCAAATGACGGCATCGGCTACCGGCCTCATCTGGTCAGGGAAATACGCAATTCAACCAGCAACGAGACGCACAAGCTGGAAAACAAGCCGACGATCGATATGAAGTTTGATCCTGCACATCTTGATCTGGTCAAACGTGCGATGGCGGCCGTGACCCAGCCCGGCGGTACGGCGGCACAAGCCTCGGCGGGTGCGCCCTATACCATCGCCGGCAAGACAGGTACGGCGCAGGTGGTCGGCATGAAACAGGGTGAAAAATACGATGCGAGCAAGATAGACGAACGGCATCGCGATCACGCGTGGTTTATCTCCTTTGCACCTGCCGATAAGCCCAGGATAGCCGTGGTGGTGCTGGCCGAAAACGGCGGACACGGCGGCGGCACGGCAGCGCCTATCGCCCGCAAGGTGATGGACTATTACCTGTTGGGTAAAGTGCCGGTGCCGGTGCCGGTGCCGGTTGCTGCTAAAATCCCGGCCGCATCGGGCGTTCCGGAAGTGGAGGCGGATTAACGGACATGATAAAACTGCGATTTTTGATAACCCTTGATGTCCGTTTCCCTCTCCCAAACCCTCTCCCGCAGGCGGTAGAGGGGACAAACGAATCGCTACGCGAGTTTTCATTACTATGACCAGACGACAACTATGGCAACGCATCACAGCGCATCTCGATCTGCCGCTGCTATACGGCATGGGTTTGCTGATGATCGCCAGTCTGCTGACGCTGTACAGCGCGAGCGACCATAATTTCGAACGCGTTCTGGCGCAGGGTGCGAATATTCTGGTGGCTGTGTGCTGCCTTTGGGTGGTAGCGAATCTGCCGCTGCATTATCTGATGCGCACCGCCGTGCCGATTTATGTGCTTGGCATGCTGCTGCTGATCGGCGTGGCGCTGTTCGGCGATATCAGTCACGGCGCACGGCGCTGGCTGAACATCGGGGTTGCGACCATACAGCCGTCCGAGCTGATGAAAATCGGTGTGCCGCTGATGATGGCCTGGTACTTTGAAAAGCACGAGGCGAGCCTGACGATGAAAAACTATATCGTGGCTGCGTTGCTTTTGTTGATGCCGGTGGCCTTGATTGCGCGGCAGCCGGATCTGGGAACGGCGCTGTTGATTTCAGCCAGCGGTTTTTATGTGTTGTTTCTGGCAGGTTTAAGTTGGCGCGTGATGGGAGGACTGTTTGTGGCGGGGATCGCCAGCGCGCCGCTGTTGTGGTCGATGATGCACGATTATCAACGCCATCGCATCGAGATGTTGTTCGACCCGTCACAGGATGCGCTGGGCAAGGGATATCATACGATTCAGGGCATGATCGCCGTCGGTTCCGGCGGAATTTTCGGCAAGGGCTATCTGAACGGCACGCAGACTCATCTCGACTTTCTGCCTGAACGCACCACCGATTTCATCTTCGCGGTGTATTCCGAGGAATTCGGCATGGTCGGCAATCTGATTCTGCTGGCGATGTACAGCTTTGTGATCGCGCGCGGTTTCGTCATCACCGCCAATGCATCGACCTATTTCACCCGTCTGATGGCGGGCTCGATCACGCTGACTTTCGCCACCTATGCGTTCGTCAATATGGGCATGGTCAGCGGAATATTGCCGATCGTGGGCGTACCCTTGCCGCTGGTCAGTTACGGCGGCACATCCATGCTGACGCTGTTGCTGGGATTTGGTATGCTGATGAGTATTCAGACACACAAAAAACTGGTAAAGAGCTAGCTGATTGATTTATAAGGATATATTATGAAGAGTAAAATCGTAGTGGCGCTGGCAGCGCTGGTACTCACCGCCTGTGGCACTGCGCCGCAACGTCAGGCGCAGACCGCACCGGTTGAAGATCGTTCATCCGGAGGGCATGCCGGGCAGCCGGCACGGGCGCCGGTACCCGGCAGCGGCGGCTATCTTGCAGGCGATGGCCCGGGGGATAATCCGCCCGCCAATATCGATGCGATTCCGGATGCCGTGCCGGTATATGAACCGCTGCATCGCTATGCCAATCGCCCCTATGCCGCGCTGGACAAGAATTACACGCCGATGACGGCGCCCGGCAATTTCAGGGAACGCGGCATTGCGTCGTGGTATGGCAAGAAATTCAACGGTCAGCGCACCTCCAGCGGCGAGAAATACGATATGTATGCGATGACTGCCGCGCATCCCACCTTGCCGATACCGAGCTATGCCCGCGTGACCAATGTGGCGACGCAGAAGTCGGTAATCGTGCGCGTCAATGACAGGGGCCCCTTCCTGCACGACCGCGTCATCGATCTGTCCTATACGGCGGCGCATAAGCTGGGCATCACAGGTAATGGCAGCACCGAGGTGGAAATCGAAAGCGTTACTGCGGAAAACGGTACGCGCGCGGTAGCTCGTGCGGAAGCTGTGCAGAGTGTGCCGCTGGAACCTGCCGTATCTGCTGCAACGGCACCTGTCGCCGTTAACGGCGTGTTTTTGCAGCTGGGCGCTTTCAGCACGCAGGCCGCTGCCGAGACATTTTTGGCCCAAATGCGCAGCAAACTGGGTGACATGGGCCGTCAGCTGATTTTATTCAATAAAGACAGCAAGACGCGCGTGCATCTCGGCCCTTATGCGAGTCTGGCAGAAGCGCGCAGCAGCCGTGAAGGTTTGAAGGAAAAGCTGGGATTCTTGCCGATGGTGAATGTGCATTAACAGGATTCAGGATTCAGGATTCAGGATTCAGGATTCGAGATTCGGGGTTGATTGGGAAGGGTGAAGTGAATAACACCTCCGACAAATTGCGCATCGATAAATGGCTGTGGGCGGCGCGCTTTTTCAAGACGCGCAGCATCGCGGTCGATGCGATCGAAAATGGCAGGATATTGCTCGATGGTGTGCGCGTCAAACCTGCCAGGGCCATCGCCGCGGGCGATCGTCTGGAGATCCGCATGGGGCAGGCCGTATTCGAGGTCGAAGTGCTGGCCTTGTCAGATAAACGCGGTCCGGCGCCTGTCGCGCAGAAACTCTATCGTGAGAGCGATGAAAGCCGTGAGAGGCGCGCCGCGATTGCCGCTCAGCTCAAATTGCAACCGGAATTTTTCACCACACGGGGTCGCCCCACCAAACGCGACCGGCGAGAGATCGAAAAATTCAAACATGGCGAAACTGATTAGCGTTCTTGTGCCAACTGTTCAAGGTCGTGAACGACACGGGCGATGACGGGAGCCCAGTCGCCCATCGTCTCTTGGCGATAAAGCCGCATCACGCCGGGATACCAGGGCGTATCGGTGCGTTCTTTCAACCAGCGCCAGTCTGTTTTATATTCAGGCAGCAAAGTCCAGCACCGTTTGCCGAGCGCGCCCGCCAGATGAGCGACGGCAGTGTCGACACTGATGACAAGGTCAAGATTGGCAAGGATAGCCGCCGTATCGGCAAAATCCTGCGGCCCCGGTCTGATCAACGAATGTCCGTCAGGCGGCGACTCGTTTTCCCCCTCGCCTTTTTGCAGGCTGATAAAGGTCACACCCTGCACATTCCACAGCGGCGCCAAGACATCTAGCGATGACAAGGAGCGATCAGCGTCGTTCTCGAACAGCGGGTTTCCCTTCCACACAAGGCCTACGCGCAGTCCTTTTATCGGGATCAGAGCTGCCCATTTATCGATAAGATCGGGCTGTGCATGCAGATAGGGAATCTTCGCCGGAATGGATTCGAGGCGCGTGTTGCAATAACCGGGAATGCTCAGAAGCGGCGTCCAGTAATCCCAACCCGATGCGGGAAATGCTTCGTCGTAGCCGATGATTTCGTCCACTCCGTCGACGTTCGCCAGCAGGGTTTTCAAGGGCGGATGGCAAAGCAGGGTGATGGAGGCTGTGCCCTGATCCTTCAGCAGCGCCGCATAGCGGCAGAATTGAATCATGTCGCCTAGCCCCGCCTCATAGACGATCAGCAAGGATTTTCCTGCCAGCGCCTCGCCCTTCCAGCGAGGCATCGTCAGGTATTCGGCGATACCCTGATACCAGTTGCGCGCATCAAGGCAGGACCAGCCTTCTTCGAACCTGCCCTGGCTGAGCAGCAGATAGCTCAGATTGAAGCGGGCCATATCATAGGAGGCATCCAGAAAAATCGCCGTGCGGTGACAGCGTTCGGCTTCCGTCTCGCGTTTCAAGCAGGCATAGAGTACACCCAGATTCGACCATGCTTCGGGGCCATGCGGCTTGAGATCGATTGCGCGTTTGTAACAGGCTTCAGCCTCATCGAACCGCTTCGCGTTGGCGAGCAGTGCACCGAGGTCAAGGTGGGTCTCTGAATGCCCGGGATTTAACGCGATGGAACGGCGATAGCAGGCTTCCGCCGCGCGGGTGTCGCCGCGTTTTTCGATTAGCCAGCCGAGGTTGGCGCAGGCTGCTGCAAAATCCGGGGCGATCTGCATCGCTTTTTCGAAGCAGTCTTCGGCGTCGGAAAAGTTGCCCGCTTCCATCAGGTCGCATCCCTGAAAGAAGAGCGTTTGAGCGTCGGTAATGTCCGGAGCCGTCATGGCAGAGATGGCTTTTGTATGTCAGGCTGAATGATATACCAGACCTGTCGCTTTAGCGATTACAGGGAGCTCAAGTCAACGGGGCATAGGGTATTTGATTCAGTGCGGGAATTGAACGCGCCAAAGTTTGCGGCTGCGAGTGTATTTTGCGATGTACAGGGAAAGGATTAAAGACCGGACGACTCACGTTTTCAGCAACCCCGGTTGGTCCGGCCCTGTCACACCAGGAAACGCCCCGCTGAAATGTCATCTTTGATGTCTTGCAACAGTTGCGGGATATAACTCACCCCGAATTTGCGCAAGAAGCCGAAGTTCGTCTCGTGATTGACGTCGTGAAAATAAGTCACTTGCTTGCCGTTGGCGTAGGCTGCAGCCTTGTACTCTACGTCGGTTTCGAACAACCTGATCTTGAATGTTGCACCATCATGTTCAAATAGTTCTTCTTGTATTGCTTGCATTGATTTCCTTTCGCAGAACAGCGCCTCGCCAGTGACGATGCAATAATCATTTCCATGAGCGTGATGTCTGGCAGAATCACTTTGGTGTCATTAACGTGAAACTCGCGCAGCGATTCGTTTTTCTCCTCGCCCGCAAGCGGGAGAGGATTGAGGAGAGGGAAACGGGCATGGCTAGTTTCATTATTAGGGGTGGCCTCTTTGTCATGCCCATTAGATCAGCAATACGCGCTTTTGATAACTATCAGATCTGATAGTCATGTTCTGAATAAAGACACGGCGGCGCTTAAGAAAACAGGCTTCAGGCCGGGCTGTTGTCGTTTCGTAGTAAAATGCACCGGTCAGATTTATTCACCGAATTTCTAATCTTCAGCCATGAACCCACTACTCGATTTCACAGGTCTTCCGCGTTTCGCCGAGATCAAACCCGAACATGTCGCTACGGCGATTGAGCAACTGCTGAGCGAATGCCGTGCGCTGATTGCACACCTGTTGGCCGATAAATCGGCACCCACCTGGCAGAATTTCGTCGTGCCGATGGAAGATGCTCATGAGCGATTGTCGCGCGCCTGGGGGCCGGTCGGGCACCTTAACATGGTGATGAATTCGCCTGAGTTGCGCGAGGCCTACAATTCCACGCTGCCTGTGATGACCCAGTATTACGCCGAGCTCGGGCAGAATGTTGAATTATTTAATAAATTCAAGCTATTGCGAAACAGCCCGGAATTTGAAGGCTTGACTGCCACCCGCCGCAAGATCATCGAGAACGAACTGCGCGATTTCCGTCTGGGCGGGGCCGAACTGCCGGAGGACAAGAAGGCGCGCTACATGGCAATTCAGGAGCGGCAGTCCGAGTTGACCTCGCGTTTTTCCGATAATCTGCTGGATGCCTCCAACGCTTTCACTCTGATCATCGAGAAGCGGGTTGAGCTGTCCGGCATGCCGGAAGACGTATTGCAGACGGCACATTAAGCCTGTCTTGAGTTCGTCGAAACGGCGGCCTCCGAGAACGCCAACGCAGTTTCACCAGGGAAAGCAGGCTGGCTGTTTACCTTGAAGGCACCATCCTATATGCCGGTGATGCAGTTCGCCGACAACCGAGAGTTGCGCGAAAAGATGTATCGCGCCTATGCGACGCGCGCCTCCGAGTTCGGCAAATCGGAACAGGACAACTCTGCGCTGATGGATGAGATCGTGCTGCTGCGCGGCGAAGAAGCGCGCCTGCTGGGTTTTGCCAATTACGGCGAATTGTCGCTGGCCGCCAAAATGGCCGAATCGCCCAAACAAGTGGTCGAATTCATGCGCGAGCTCGCGCAGCGCGCAAGACCGTTTGCAGAAAAGGATCTGGCCGAGCTGCGCGAATTTGCGCGTGCCAATCTTGGCTTGAATGAGTTGCATTCCTGGGACGTCACCTACGCTAGCGAGAAGCTGCGTGAGCAGCGTTATGCGTTTTCCGAACAGGAAGTGAAACAGTATTTTCCTGAAGATGCCGTGCTGTCCGGCCTGTTCAAGCTGGTAGAAATCTTGTACGGCCTGAAAATCACTGAGGCCAGCGCTCCCGTATGGCATGAAAGCGTGCACTTTTTCGATATCCGCGATGCGCAAGGCGCTCTGGTCGGTCAGTTCTACTTCGACCTGTATGCCAGAGCCAGCAAGCGCGGCGGGGCGTGGATGGACGACGTGATCACGCGCCGCAGGCTGGAATCAGGCATACAGACGCCGGTCGCGTATATGAACTGCAATTTTGCGGCCCCGGTGGGCGGCAAACCCGCCTTGTTCACTCACGACGATGTCATCACCCTGTTTCACGAATTCGGCCACGGCCTGCATCATCTGCTCACCGAAGTGGAGGATTTGGGCGTATCCGGCATTAACGGCGTGGAATGGGATGCTGTCGAGCTGCCCAGCCAGTTCATGGAAAACTACTGCTGGGAATGGGATGTGCTGCGCGACATGACGCGTCAAGTCAACACAGGCGAACCTTTGCCGCGCGAGTTGTTCGACAAGATGCTGGCCGCAAAAAATTTCCAGAGCGGCTTGCAGACCTTGCGTCAGATCGAATTTGCGTTGTTCGACATGTTGATGCACAGCGACTTCGAGGCGGGCGGTGCCAAGACTATCCTGCAGTTGCTCGATGAAGTGCGCGCCGAGGTGGCTGTGCTGATTCCGCCTGAATTCAACCGCTTCCCGCACAGCTTCTCGCACATCTTCGCGGGCGGCTATGGCGCCGGCTATTACAGCTACAAATGGGCCGAAGTTTTATCCGCCGATGCGTACAGTCTGTTCGAGGAACACGGCGTACTCAACCCGGATGTGGGCGCGCGTTTCCGCAGCGAAATACTGGCGGTGGGCGGTTCGCGCGGCGCGATGCAATCGTTCGCCGCATTCCGTGGCCGCGAACCGAGCATAGATGCGTTGTTGCGGCACAACGGCCTGACCGTTTAACAGGATGGACGGCATCGTCAATATGGAGTGCGCGAACATGTTCGCGCATTGCAGTGACGCGTCACTGCACTCCAAAACAGCGCTCAGTTGTCCTTTGCGCCCTGATCGACCCATTTTTTCAGCACACCGATCTTGTCTTTGGCAAGTCCCCCCTCCATGCCGTAAGGCATCTTGATGGAGGCGTGGACGCGCCCTTCGATCACCTGAATCATGATGCTGGTGAAACTGTCGCCGGGCTTGATCACGGAGCCGTATTGCGTTCCTTTCATCAGACTCTGGTAGCTGCGCATATCCAGGCCGCTTTTCTCGAACCCTTTGCCGCCCGGTTCATGACAATTCAGGCAGTAGTCGTGCAGGATGGGGCTGACATCGCTCTTAAAGCTGACCTGGGCCGTTTCGGCCGTCGCCACTGAAGAAAACAACGAAAGCACAGCCAGCAAAATTGCTTTTTTCATATCGTACCTCACGCAGTAATTAAGTTACTTCAGCCTCGACCAGATCTGGTTTTTGAGCAGGTAGAGTAGCAAAGTCAGCACAATCAGATAGCCGATCACATAATAGCCCAGTCTTTTACGATCCTGTTCATGCGGATCTGACGTCCATGCGAGAAACGAGACAATGTCGCGCGCCTGTTTCCTTATCGCATTTTTTGCCGCGTCGTCGGCGGCACTGGATATGCCCAGCGGATCGGGCATTTTGGTCGCAGGATAAATGTGATTTCCGGGCATTCCCTCGGGTGTGACATAGTATCCCAGCAGGTAGGAATACACGTAGTTCACCCCGCCGTCGCGGGCTTTTGCCATCAGACTCAGATCCGGCGGAGCCTTGCCGAATGCCTGTGTGGCATCGCTCTCCGACATTTGCGCCTGCAGCGATCCGTCCAGCGGCTGTTCGCCGCGCCATTCATCTACCTTCTGCTTGTCCAGCCCCAGATTGATCAGGTCACGATACTTGATGTACTTCAGGCTATGGCAGGAGTGGCAGTTATTCATCAGGATATCTGCACCGCGCGCAATGCCGGTCCGGCTGGTGTCTACAGTGACTTTTTCAAGCTCTGCCTCTGATGATGCCCAGACGGACAGGGGAATGGCGCAAAGCAGGGCCGCTAATGTGAACGCCGCGTAGCGATTCGTTTGCCCCCTCGCACGCTCGCGGGAGAGGGTTGAGGAGAGGGACGCAGGCATGGCGGTCTCCATTGTTGCAATGCCTGTCAGAAGGATATTCATGCGTTGTCTCCACTGCTGCGGCTGTGTTTGAGTTTGCGCCTGGCAATTTCCTTTTCCTCGCTGTCGATCAGCGCAACCACTTCAGCCGGCAGACCACGCTTGATCAGCCAGTGTTCCTCGATTTTGGAAATGAACGGGATGACAAAAAACGAGCCGAAGTAGCACAGCGTAGCTATTTGTCCGATCAGGATGGACTGGTCAGTCGGCGGTACATAGCCGACATAGCCCAACACCAGCATGTCTGCTATGAACAGGTAGAATTGCACCCGGTAGAAGGGCCGGTAATGTGCGCCGCCGGGAATGCGCGAGCGATCCAGAAAAGGCATGAAGGCAAACATCATCACGGACAAACCCATCGCCACCACGCCGCCCACCATGTTGGGCACCGAGCGCAATATCGCGTAGAACGGCAGGAAATACCATTCGGGAACGATGTGATTCGGCGTCTGCATCGGATTGGCCGGAATGTTGTTGGCAGGTTCAATCAGGCTGTCAGGCAGGAAGAACACGAACACGCTGTACAGAATCAGGAACACGCCCAGCCCGTAAAGATCCTTGATGGTGAAATAAGGGTGAAACGGGATGTTGTCTTTCGCGGCCAGATCAATGCCGCTGGGATTGCTGCTCTTGACGCTGTGCAGCGCGACCAGATGCACAATCACCGCCCCGATGATCAGGAACGGGAACAGATAGTGCAACGCAAAGAAGCGCGTGAGCGTCGCATCTCCGACTGTGTAATCGCCGCGCAGCCAGATGACCACCTCGTCACCGATAAAAGGGGTGGCGTGGAACAGGTTGGTGATGACGGTCGCTCCCCAGAAAGACATCTGACCCCAGGGCAACAGATAACCCATGAATGCGGTTGCCATCAGCAGCAGCAACAGTCCCTGGCCTGTCCACCACAGCAATTCGCGCGGCGCGCGGAAGGAACCGTAATACAGGGTGCGCGCCATGTGGATGAAGATCACGAAGAAGAACGCGGAGGCGCCGACTGCATGCATGTAGCGCAACAGCCAGCCGTAATTCACATCGCGCATGATGTGCTGGATGGAGTCGAAAGACATTGCGACATCGGCCTTGTAATGCATCGCAAGGAAAATGCCGGTAGCGACTTGCAGCATCAGCACGATGCCGGCAAGAAAGCCGAAGTTCCACCAGTAACTCAGATTGCGCGGTGTCGGATAGCCTGTCAGTTCATGCTTGACGAAGCTGGTAAGGGGGAAGCGCTTGTCTACCCATTCGATGATGCGTCCTGGCATGGTGATCTCCTATGCTTTGCCGATGATGATCTTGTTTTCCGCCACGAAACGATATGGCGGTACTTCAAGATTCTTCGGTGCGGGGCCGTGAACCACGCGTCCGCTGTCGTCGTATTGACTGCCGTGGCAGTGGCACACCCAACCCGGGCCCTCTTTGTTTGGCACACAACCCATGTGGGTGCAGACGCCGATCACCACCAGCCATTCGGGTTTTATGACG
>JBAZCE010000004.1:17130-17588 GCA_041671105.1 Gallionella sp. | reverse complement strand
CTGTCAGGCTCGGGAGACAGTACGCCCGGGGATTCCTGCGATGACTTGATCTGCTCGGGGGTGCGGTGCAGGATGAAAACCGGTTTTCCCTGCCAGGCGACGGTGTGCATTGCACCCGGCGTGATATCCGACAAATCCACTTCGGTCTCGGCCTTGGCCAGTACATCGGAACTCGGATTCATGCTGGCGACGAAGGGGACACAGGTTGCCGCAACCCCGGCGCCGCCCACTACGGTAGTCAGTTTGAGCAAAAAATTGCGGCGCCCGCCCTCGTTTAAAGTCTCTTTACCCATCTTGCCCCCTTTTTTGAATATTACCGTTCCCTAATTTATCGGCGCATGCTACGCCGATAACATATGGTCTACAATGGATATGACGGGGGGGTGACGAGGGTTATATGAAATAACCCGATTGGGGGGGCGGATTTTATTGAAGAATGATTGAATCAGGGAATATGT
>JBAZCE010000004.1:0-17120 GCA_041671105.1 Gallionella sp. | reverse complement strand
CCCTGCATCCTTCATTCAGAAACAGGAGCTTTAGCTCCGTTGTTTCGTGGGAATGCCCTTCATACAGGAACAGGCGGTTTACCGCCTTATATTCCGTGGGAAGACCCTTGCGGTCTTGCGGCATGAATCCCGAATCCCGAATCCCGAATTCTGAACTTATACGCAGCCGGTCGGCTTGGGCATGCCGCCGTATTTGGTGATCGGCTTCATCGGGCCCGTCATCCACAACTCGAATACGTCTTTCTGATCTTCATCGATTTATTTGGAAAACTTGCGTATCGGCGGTACGGTGCCAAACTCCTCGAAATATTCGCGCGCCTTCACGATCTGTTCCCACTTCTTGTCAGTCAGATCGAAGCCGTCCGCTTCTGCCATGGCACGGCCGATTTCGGGTGTCCATACGCTCATATCGACGAGATAGCCGTCACCGTCACGATTCGGGATTTGCATGGTCAGTACCTTTCAAGTCAGTTGAAGTCGAATCATTTGACTGCACCCGAGTAAAACAGTCAATTACTCCGAAGGGGGGGTAAGTCCGCCCTATAGAATTTGAGCCGCCTCATCGAAGGGCAGGCGCGGGCTGCGCGGATACAATCCCGCCGGATCGCCGTAGCCTAAATTGATCAGGAAATTGGATTTGATGCGGGTGCCTGAGAAGAATTCCTGATCCACTTTGTCATTGTCAAAACCTGACATCGGGCCTGCATCGAGGCCCATCGCACGTGCGGCGAGAATAAAATAAGCACCCTGCAGGCTCGCGTTGCGAAATGCGGTGGTGTCGATCAGCGACTGGTTGCCCACGAACCAGCTCTTCGCATCTGCATGCGGGAACAGCACAGGCAGCTTCTCAAAAAACTCGTAATCCTGCGCGATGATCGCGGTGACCGGGGCGGCGAGGGTCTTCGCAGCATTGCCGGGCGCCATCGCGGGCAGCAGTCGCTGTTTGGCCGCAGCGCTCTTGACGAACACGATGCGCGCCGGGCTCGAATTGGCGCTGGTGGGTGCCCATTTCATCAGATCGTACACCTCGCGCAACAAGTCGTCGCCGACCGGCCTGTCTTGCCATGCGTTGTGGGTGCGTGCGTTGCGGAACAAAATATCCAGACTGTGGTCGTCGAGTTGCATTTGCATTTCCTCCCGGTGAGATAGACGCAAATAATCCATAAGGCGTAGGTCGGGCTTTAGCCCGACATGTCGGGTTGAAACCCGACCTACAACCCCATTGATTTTGCGAGATATTAACGGCTAATGAACAATCCGAAATGAGCGTGGCATAGTATGCCTGATTTTCGGCATCGTTTCATTTGTTCAGGGGAGCAGTCTGCAGAAGTGATGCATCTGAAACACAACCGCCCCGCGAGGGGGCGGCGGCAGATGCAGGGTAAACGGATCGATTATTTGAGCTTGTCGATGCCCATCATCTTGAGGATGCTGCCCTCGTAGAACGGTTCGGAAGTGCCTTTCTTCATCTTGCGGATGAAGTATTTTTCGAATGCCACCTTGGCAAGATGCACCCACTTACCTTCCGAGAACCAGTTGACGTTGCGCGGCGGGATCTGCGGTATCGCCACAAACGCGACGCCGCTGTCGCCGAAGTCAGCCAGACAGATCGCGTTCCAGGTCGCTTCCAGATCGGCCGGTTGCCCGGTCAGATCGGCATGGATGTTGTGCACCGCGGCGGTGACCATGGATTCGATCATGTAGCCGGTCTTGGGCGTGCCCACCGGAATCGGGGTCGGTTCGACAGGCGGAATGGCGACGCATACGCCGACGGCGAAGATGTTCTTGTACTTCTGGTTGCGCTGGTGTTTGTCCACCGTGACGAAACCGCGCGCCTGTACCAGGCCTTCGATGCCGATCACGGCGTCCACGCCCTTGAAGGCCGGGAGCATCATGCTGTAGCCGAAGGGCAGCTCATGCTTTTGTTTCTCGGCACCCATGTCGTCGTGCTCGGTGACGTACATCTTGCCCGCTTCGACCTTGGTGACTTTTGCGTTGCATATCCACTTGATGTGTTTGTCGCGCATCCCCGATTCGAGAATACCCTTGGAATCGCCCACGCCGCCCAGACCCAGATGGCCGATATACGGTTCGGAAGTGACGAAAGTCATCGGCACCTTGCTGCGTATCTTGCGACGACGCAGGTCGGTTTCCATGATGAACGCATATTCGTAGGCAGGGCCGAAGCAGGAGGCGCCCTGCACTGCACCGACCACAATCGGGCCGGGATTCGCGCAGAACTGTTCCCATTCGTCATGCGATTTCATCGCGTGATCGACATTGCAGACCGAATGGGTGTGACCGCCGTGCGGGCCTAATCCTTCGACCTCCTCAAAAGCGAGTCTGGGGCCGGTGGCAATCACCAGATAATCGTAATCCATCATCGTGCCGTCGTTGAGTTCGAGCTGATTTTGCTCGGGATGAACGCGCTTTACACCGGTTGAGACGAATTTAATTCCCTTGCGCGCAAGGTAGGTGCGTACCGGGAACTCGATCTGCTTGCGCTCGCGCCACTTCACGCCAACCCACGGATTTGAAGGGGTAAATTGAAAATTCTCGCTGTTGGACACCACCGTTACCTGATGTTTCTTGTCCAGTTTGTCGCGCATTTCGTAGGCCGCCGGCATGCCGCCGATACCCGCTCCCATGATTACGATGTGTGCCATGTTTTCCCCTTGCCTGTTTGGTTGATGAACTGTTTAGCTGCCCGACCCGAAGGTTCGACGCCACTAAGCGTCCCCCTCACAAGGATCGCAAAGCGAAGCATCGCGCAGCGTTAAGTCAGGCTTGCTATTAGGCGCAATCGCACCTGTTGATGTCTATAACCATATCGGGGGGGCGGGATAACCCCGAAGGGGGGTGCTTGCCTTCCTCTGATTGATGCCGTCAGCAGCGCGGCGGCGTCTCATCGTTGTTCGGCCTGCCCTGTTCATTGGCGAACAGCACGGCGGCTTTCACGCGGGAAGACAGGTTGAGCTTGTTCAAAATATGACGCACATGCTGCTTTACCGTGTCGTAGCTGATCTTCAGCGTCAGCGCGATGGCCTTGTTGCTCTCGCCGCGAGACAGCAATTGCAGGATTTCGCGCTCCCGTTCCGTGAGCAGTTTGAGCGAATTTTTCGGCTCCTGTCCCGGCTGTTCGTCGCGCAACATTTCGATCATCTTCACGGTCATCGTGGGTGCGACCACCAGTTCACCGGCGGCGACGCGGCGGATTGCATCGACGACGTCATCGGGCGCCATATCCTTGAGCAGATAGCCCCGCACGCCGGCGCGTATCGCATTCTTCAGATCGACTTCCGAGTCGCTCATGGTGAGCATGACAGCCGGCGTCAGATAGCCTTCAGAACGCATTTGCTCAAGCAGCGAGATGCCGTCCAGCGGCTTCATGCGCAGATCGATGATCAGCAGATCCGGTTTCAAGTCGAGCAGGGTGCGCAACTCTTCTATGCTGCCGGTCGCTCCCAGCACGGCGAAGTCGTAGCAGTTGGCCAGCAGCTCGCTCAACCCCCGCCGGCACAGGCTCTGATCGTCGACCAGCACCACTTTTAACTTGTCACTCATTTGTTGCTCTCCAGTCCAACGATGGTTCGGGGAAAAACAATTGCACCTGCGTGCCCAGTCCTGCGGCACTCTCAACCTTGATCTTACCGCCAATCCGGTGAGCCCGCTCGCGCATGATCATCACGCCGTAATGTCCTTCTACCGGCGTGAAGGTGCGGGCGCCGCTGCCGTTGTCTTCGATCGTGAAAATGTAATAGCCGAAGCGTTCATCGACGAACAGGCGGGCGTGAGTTGCACCGGAATGCCGGGCGATGTTGTTGAGCGCCTCACGAACGATGTAATACACCTGAATCTCGTGTTCGAGCGGCAGTTCCAGATCGACCAGCCGGTTGTGATATTCGAGCACGATGCCGTTGCGTTTGCGAAATTCGACAGCCAGATCATGCAATGCGGCCGATAAGCCGCCGTGATTCATGTCGCAACGGAAATCGGTGATGAGTTCGCGCACGCTTTTTTGTCCGATTTCCAGCACTTCGTCCAGATCCTGAGCATAGCGGGTCGCCATCGCTTCATTGCCGGTGCGGATCGCTTCGAGCAAAAGGCTTACGCGCATGCGCGCATAGGTCAGCGTTTGCGCCAGCGAATCGTGGATCTCATTGGCGATCTCCTGGCGCGCGGCGAGCCGTTCCGTGCGGCTGATTTCGCGATTGATGCGCGTGTGTTCTATCGTGGCGCTCATCACTTCGGCGAAGGCTGCCAGCGTATTCATGAACTGGCTTGCGGCCTGTCTTGGCACGTCGAAAAACACCGTCAGGATGCCGAGGGGCGCGCCGGATGAATTTGCTGTTTCCAGCGGGGCTGCGACCAGAGACTGGAAGCGGCAGCTGGCATAGCGGCAATTCTGTCTTGAATCGCATGAGCTGATGTCCGAGGCATGGACGACATGGCCCAGCGCTGCGTTGCCGGACACTTCACAATCGAGCTCGACAAAACTTTCCGCTTCTTCCTGAAGTTCGGCAGACAGGCCTGCCGAGCAGATGATCTGCAGGGTACGCCCGTCGGGGGATAGCAGTCGCACCACGCCTGCGGTTGCGCTGGCCGTGCCTATGATGCTTTCCAGAAAGGTTTCCAGCAGCGTCTTGAGTTCGCCATCGCGCGGCGCCGAGAATTCATGCGTCAAACATGTCCCCACGCCGCCATCCTGACCGGGTGGCGTGAAGTCCGGGTCGCGTACCCACGAAAATCCGCTGAGGCCGTCGTCTGAGGCGGGAATGGGGTTTGTCTGCATTGGCTTTGCGGTCGATTCAAAAACGTTCCGCAGACTAAGTCGAATTCCTAAAAATATCAACAAGCTAAGTCAAAAAAACAGTGTTTTCACCCATCAGGGTTATACCCCGCCCTACCCGATGTGGGTATAGACACCGGTTGGCGCGATTGCGCCTAATAGCAAGAGCCGAAAATGTTCTCACGGGAGTACGATTTTCGTGACGACAGCGGCATGAACCCTTACACAAGAACTGATATGTCATCACCCATACACGACCCGATTGCGCCCCCCTTGCCTGATGCATCCACCGAGATGCGCACCACCACTTGCTATATGTGCGCGTGCCGTTGCGGCATCCGCGTGCATCTGCGGGGCGGCGAGGTGCGTTACATCGAGGGAAACCCGGATCATCCTCTCAACAAGGGCGTGATCTGTGCCAAGGGCGGCTCCGGCATCATGAAGCAATATTCCCCGGCCAGGCTGACCAAACCGTTGCGTCGCAAGCCGGGAACCGAGCGCGGTGCAGGCGAGTTCGAGGAAATCAGCTGGGAAGAGACCTTCGATATTCTGGAAAAGCGCCTGTCACACCTGCGCGCGACCGATCCGAAAAAATTTGCGCTGTTTACCGGGCGCGACCAGATGCAGGCATTAACCGGCCTGTTCGCACGCCAGTTCGGCACACCCAATTACGCCGCGCACGGCGGTTTCTGCTCGGTCAACATGGCAGCGGGCATGATCTACACGATAGGCGGTTCATTCTGGGAATTCGGCGGCCCGGATCTTGAGCGCGCCAAGCTGTTCTTCATGATCGGCACCGCAGAAGATCATCACTCCAATCCACTCAAGAGCGCACTCGGCGAGTTCAAGCGCAACGGCGGCCGTTTCGTGGCGATCAATCCGGTACGCAGCGGCTATGCGGCGATTGCCGACGAGTGGATTCCGATCAAACCGGGCACCGACGGCGCGCTGATACTGGCGATCACCCGCGAGATCATCGCGCTGGGCCTGTATGACCGCGAGTTTTTGACACGCTATACCAATTCCGGACAGCTGGTGAATCAGGATGAAGCAAGCTGCGAATTCGGCATGATGCTGCGCAACCCGGAAGGCGAAATCATCAATCCCTTGCGTCCGCACAACTTCTACTGGTGGGATCGCCTGACCAATCAGCCGGTACCCGATCACACCAAGGGCGCCGATCCCACGCTGTACGGCAGCTTCGTGATGCCGGACGGCACACCGGTAAAACCTGCATTTCAGTTGTTAAAGGAACGCGTCGCCGACTGTACGCCTGAATGGGCAGAAGGCATCACCGGTATTCCTGCCGAAACCATCAAGCGCATCGCGCACGAAATGGGCATCACCGCACGCGATCAGAAGATCGAGTTGCCGATTCCGTGGACAGACTGGTGGGGTGAAGAACATGAGAGCGTCACCGGCAATCCGGTCGCATTCCACGCGATGCGTGGACTGGCTGCGCACTCCAACGGTTTTCAGACCATCCGTTCGCTGGCGATTTTGATGTCGCTGCTGGGCACCATCGATCGTCCCGGCGGCTTTCGCCACAAGGCGCCGTATCCGCGCGCCATCCCGCCCAATGCGCGCCCCCCCAAAGGGCCTGATGCGGTACAGCCGAACACGCCGCTGAACGGCGCCCCGCTGGGCTGGCCCGAGAGTCCGGACGATTTGTTCGTGAACGACAAGGGCGAGCCGGTGCGTCTGGACAAGGCCTTTTCCTGGGAGCACCCGCTTTCCGCGCACGGTCTGATGCACAATGCGATCACCAACGCATGGCGCGGCGACCCGTATCCTATCGACACGCTGATGCTGTTCATGGCGAACATGGCTTGGAATTCGAGCATGAACACCACCGAAGTGCGCAACATGCTCATCGACAAGAATGAAGACGGCGGCTACAAAATACCCTTCATCGTGGTGTGCGATGCGTTTCAGTCCGAGACCACCGCGTTTGCCGATCTGATCCTGCCCGACACGACTTATCTGGAACGGCACGACTGCATGTCGATGCTGGACCGTCCGATCTCCGAATTCGACGGCCCGGTGGATGCGGTGCGTATCCCGATTTTGCCGCCCAAGGGCGAATGCAAACCGTTTCAGGAAGTTCTTGTTGAGCTGGCAGGCCGTTTGAAATTGCCCGCTTTCACCAGTGCCGAGGGCGGGCGCAAGTTCAAGAACTACCCCGATTTTGTCGTTAACTACGAGACGGCGCCCGGTTCCGGAATCGGCTTTCTGACCGGCTGGCGCGGCAAGGACGGCGAAAAGGCGCTGCGCGGCGAACCGAATCCGAAACAGTGGGAGATGTATGAGAAGAACGGCTGCTTCTTCCAGTACCATCTGCCGCCGTCGAGTCAGTATATGCGCAACTGGAACAAGGAATATATGGACTGGGCGCAACAGGCCGGTCTGCGCCGCGACAACGATCCTATTGTGATTCACATCTATTCCGAACTGTTGCAGGGCTTCCGCCTCGCGGCACAGGGTAAGCGTCCCGGCAAGCAACCGCCGGACGAGTTGCGCGAACGCGTCGCGACCTATTTCGATCCGCTGCCGTTCTGGTACGCGCCGCTGGAAGATAAAGAGAGCGATCTGCAGCACTATCCGTTGAATGCGCTGACGCAGCGTCCGATGGCGATGTATCACTCGTGGGATACACAGAATGCCTGGCTGCGCCAGATACACACCTATAACTATTTGTATGTGAATGCGCGCACCGCAGAAGAGGCGGGGATTAGCGACGGCGGCTGGATGTGGGTGGAATCGCAATGGGGCAAGGTGCGCTGCATGTGCCGCTATTCCGAGGCGGTTGAGCCCGGCACGGTGTGGACATGGAATGCGATCGGCAAGTCGTCCGGTGCATGGAATCTGACCAAAGATGCCAACGAATCGCAGCAGGGATTTTTGCTCAACCATCTGATCTCGGAAGAGTTCAGGGCAAATTCGGACGGGCGTCGTTTTTCCAATTCGGATCCGATCACGGGGCAGGCGGCCTGGTATGACGTGCGCGTGAAAATTTACCCGGCAGAGGCGGGTGAGCCGGAACAGACTTCGCCGCAATTCGAGACTATGAAGCCTGTGCCCGGTATGGAACAAAGAAAGATGGGCTGGCAGGCCTGGTTTGCCGGCAAGAAAGGAAAAGAATAGTGAGTACCTTGAAGAATCGTAGCGAGCGGCTTGAGTGCAAGGCGCACGGAACACAGCGAACGAGACATACCAATTGGGTAGGCGAGCAGCGAGTACCGCGCAACGCCGCAATCGAGCCGCGCAGTAGATTGTTTGAGGTGCACAAATGACCCAACTGGCGCTGGTTATCGATCTGAACGTCTGCGTCGGCTGTCATGCCTGCGTGACCAACTGCAAGCAATGGAATACCTCGGGCGCGGCAGGAGCCCTGACCGACTGCAACCCCTACGAGGCGGAGCCTAACGGCACGTTCTTCAACCGTGTGCAGACTTTCGAGGTGGGTTCCTATCCCAATACCGAGACGGTGCATTTCCCGAAATCCTGTCTGCACTGCGAGGATCCCGCCTGCGTGCCGGTGTGTCCGACGGGCGCTTCCTACAAGCGCAAGGAAGACGGCATCGTGCTGGTCGATTACGACAAGTGTATAGGCTGCAAGTATTGCTCATGGGCATGTCCGTACGGCGTGCGCGAATTCGACGAACAGCGCAAGGTGATGACCAAATGTACGCTATGTGTGGATCGCATCTACGACATGAGTCTGCCGGAAGATCGGCGCAAGCCCTCCTGCGTGCTGGCCTGTCCGCCCGGTGCGCGTCTGTTCGGCGATGTGCACGATCCTGATTCCGAAGTCTCGGTGGCGATACGCGAACGCGGCGGTTATGCCTTGATGCCGGAGGCCGGAACACGGCCTGCCAATCATTACCTGCCGCGCCGCAAGACGACGGTGACGGTGCGCGACGAAGAACTGTATCGCTCGGATAATCCGCACAAGATCGACGGCGCGCCGTTCGATAAGGATCTTCCGCCGACCGCCGAAGAGCTAAACTAAGTTTGAAGGGAATTATCAAAATATGCGTCCCGCTTTTTCCGTATTATTTCTGACTACGCTGATCGGCGCGGCTCAGGGTCTGTTTATCACGTTGTATCTCTGTGAACTGCTGATGCCGGTGCCGCTGTCCGACGGTTTTTTTGCAGGCGGCAGCGTGCTGGTGCTGATTTTGAGCAGTCTGGGCGGCATATCCTCGGTGTTTCATTTAGGTCATCCTGAACGGGCCTGGCGCGCGATGACAATGTGGCGCACCTCGTGGCTGGCGCGTGAGGGCATCGCGCTGCCGGCTTTCATGGCGGCGGTCTTCGCCTGGGGTCTCGCACACTGGGCGGGTTTTGGGTACACGCTTGCGATCGGCACCGCAGGGGTAGTGCTGTCGCTTGCTCTGTTTGTATGCACCGCGATGATCTATGCGGCGATCAAGGTGTTGAAGGAATGGGCGCATCCGCTGACACTGATCAATTTTATCGTACTGGGCAGCGCTTCCGGCACGACGCTGGCGGCGGCCTATGCCGCTTTTGCCGCACCTGAACTCGCATCAATGCTGGCCCGTGCCGCCTTTGTCCTGACCATACTGGCCGTGTTCACACGTAGCGCATCGCTGCTGCGCAATGCCGGACTGACCCCCGCCAGTACGCTGCAAAGCGCGATCGGTATCCGCCATCCGAAAATCGTGCAAAAGGCGCAGGGTTCTATGGGCGGCTCATACAACACGCGCGAATTCTTTCACGGCAAGAGTCCGGCTTTCGTGCGCGGTGTACTGATAACACTGGTGCTGTGCACGTTCGTGCTGCCGTTGCTGCTGGTTCTGACGCTGCCGCTGCTGGCTTTTATCCTGCAATATGCAGGGCTGCTGGCCGAGCGCTGGTACTTCTTCGCCGAAGCGCAGCATCCGCAGAATCTCTACTACCAGGGCAAATCCTGATGTTAAACGAGCTGATATTCAGGCTGCAAAATGCGGGGGCTTTACTCAAGGCCAACGCATTGCTGCTCTCGCTTGGATTGTCCTTGTTCGCAGCAGGCGCCTATGCCGCCGACAGCCTGCCGGTTGTGGACAGCCTGCCGTGGTGGGGCTGGGCGCTGGCGTTGTTTATCACCTGTTTCTTTCTCGGTATCGTAGCCGTGCCGTCCGGCGTGGGCGGCGGCGTGCTGTTTGTGCCTATCGTCGGCGGCTTCTTTCCGTTTCACCTCGATTTTGTCAGGGGTGCGGGATTGCTGGTTGCGCTGGCGAGTGCGTTGGCGGCAGGGCCGTCACTGATGCGAGGCGGGCTGGCGGACTTGAGGCTGGCGCTGCCCCTTGCCGTGCTGGCTTCCGCCAGTGCCATTGCGGGTGCGATGGCAGGGCTGGCCATTCCGGCAGCCATGGTGCAGATCGCACTCGGCGTTACCATCCTGGGTATCGTGATATTGATGGCGACCGCCAAAAAATCCGAATTCCCCGTCGTGCCGGCACCGGACAGATTGTCCGCCGCACTCTCCATGTACGGTATTTTTCGCGATACGGCACAAAATAAAAACATCTCCTGGCAGGTACACCGCACCCCGCTGGGCATCTTCATATTTATTTTAATCGGATTCATTGGCGGACTGTTCGGGGTCGGCGCTGGATGGGCAAACCTGCCCGTGCTCAATCTGCTGATGGGCGCACCGATCAAACTGGCTGCGGGTACCTCGGGTTTGATCCTGACACTGGCGAGTTCATCTGCGACCTGGATTTATCTCAATAAAGGCGCGGTGCTGGCGATCATCGCCGTACCCTCGGTGATCGGCATGATGCTGGGTGCGATGATAGGCGCACGCCTGCTGCATGTGCTCAAAGCATCCGTCGTGCGCAAGATGGTGATTTCATTGTTGTTGTTCGCCGGGGTGCGCGCGTTGCTCAAGGGATTGGGAATCTGGCCATGAGCGATAACGAAACATTGATTTCTGTTGAGCAGCAGCGTTACGCAACCTGGTTAAGTTGGGGCGCGCGTTCAGGACTGGCGATACTGATCGCAACCTTTATGGCATATCTGTTCGGCTGGTTGCCGGCTCACATCCCGCTGGATCAATTACCCAAGGTGTGGAATCTGCCCACCGGCGAATACCTGAAGCAGACCGGCGCACCAACCGGGTGGGGCTGGTTGAGGCTGATCGGGCAGGGTGATTTCGTCAGTTTGCTGGGGATTGCGTGGTTGTCGGGTTGTTCGCTGTTGTGCCTGATCGTCGTGATGCCGGTCTATGTCCGCAAAAAAGACTGGGTATTCGTCGCGCTCTGTATCGGTGCTCTGCTTATACAATTGCTGGCAGCTTCCGGCATACTGACCAGCGGACATTAACCTGAAAACCTCAGTTCTATCCGCAGATTACGCAGATTACGCAGATTACGCAGATTCACACAGATTAACAACAAGTTACGAAATAACTACTCGTCACCCAAACAGTTAATCAAGTAGCGCGTATAAGTATTTGTTTAATATGCATTAATCTATCTAATCTGTGGGCAACATTTTTCTAGGATTAAGGAGTTACACCATGAGCGATTATCCGTTTAGCCGCATCCTGCTGGCAACCGAGCACACCGAGTTCGACGTCGGGGCCGAGCGTCTCGCCTTTGCGATGGCCAAGCGCTGCGGTGTGCCGCTGCGGGTTGTTTTTCCGCTGCTCAGCAACCCGGAGTACGAGGCGGAAATGCCTGAATTTGCACGGCGCGCTGAGCAGGAAGTGGCTGGAAAAATCACCGAGCTGCGCGGACAGGCAGAAAAACTCGGCATACAGATCGATGTGCATGTACGACGCGGCTCGGAGAGGCACAAGGAGATTGTTGACGAAGCCGGCGAATCTGAAACCGACCTGATCGTGATACGCCGTCGCGGCAAACCCGGGTTCTTTTCCCGGGTGCTGGTGGGCGAAATGGTCAGCCACGTGATACGCGATGCCTTATGTTGCGTATTGCTGGTGCCGCGTAAGGCGGAATTCTGGAACCATCATGTGCTCGCTGCCTTGGGCGATACGCCGTCAGCACCCAACATCGCCAAAACGGCGGGCATGATTGCCGTTGTTTGTGAACTGCCGCTGACGATTTTGAGTGTGGCACCCGATCAGGAGTCGTTGTCGAAGACGCAAAGCCTCAATACCTTGAATGTTGCGCTGGCTTCCGGACCGCAGGTCAAGGCGCGCGGCGAAGTGCGCATCGGCCGTCTGGTCGAGCAGACAGTCGCCAGCGTAAAGGAACATGGTGCAGATCTCGTGGTGATCGGGCGTCAGCGCTATCACCTGAGCCCGTTCGGCAGCAAAAGCATCATGCAGGATATCGCGGGCAACATGGATGTCCCGACGCTGGTTGTGCCCACCTGACCATGCTAGCCCAAAGGGGTTATGTATTCCACCCGTCTTGGGTATGGACGCGGGCGGGCGGTGCGTTCTTAATTGCGCTTTGCAGCGTGAATTTTTTTAGTGGCAATTTATTAACTTGTAGGAGATGAAAGATGAATTTTAATAAAGAATTTGATGCCAGCGGCATGTCCTGTCCTTTGCCTATCGTGAAGACCAAGAAGGCGCTCGCCGATATGGAATCCGGGCAAGTGCTCAAGGTGATTGCCACTGACTGCGGTGCGGTCAAAGACATGCAGGCTTTCGCCGATCAGACCGGCAATACCCTGTTGTCATCGACCGAAGCCGGCGGCAAGTACATTTTCTTCATGCAGAAGAAGTAAGGATTTTGGCCGTTATTTCAGAGGGGAGCACATGACTACAAAGAAAATGGCGATCATCGCCACCAAGGGGACGCTGGACATGGCGTACCCGCCGTTCATCCTGGCATCCACGGCTGCTGCACTCGGCTATGACGTGCAAATCTTCTTCACCTTTTATGGCCTGCAATTGTTGCGCAAGGATTTGTCCAGCGTGATGATCAGCCCGCTGGCGAACCCTGCGATGCCGATGCCGATACCGATGCCGGTGATGGTGCAGATGTTGCCCGGCATGGAGTCCATGGCGACCATGATGATGAAGCAAAAACTCAAGAAGCACGGCGTCGCCTCCTTGCAAGAGTTGCGCGATCTGTGCCTTGAGGCGGACGTGAAATTTGTTGCCTGCCAGATGACGGTCGATCTGTTCGAATTCGACAAGAGCGAATTCATCGAAGAGGTCGAGTACGGCGGCGCGGCGATGTTCTTCGGATTTGCGGGCGAGACCGATATCTGTCTGTTCGTGTAGCAGTTGCAGGGGGCAGTTTAAATATAATAATCAATCAGGGAGAGTCGTCGTAGGTCGGGATTTATCCCGACAGTGCGTGTGGTTCGGATAGAAAAGTGTCGGGATAAATCCCGACCTACGCAAACCACCTTTTTGGTTCCGGCTTGTCCAATTTAGGTTTAAGGGTGTAGTCGCAGTTTAAATATAATAATCAATCAGGGAGAGTCGCATGAAGTTGAAAAGAATAGTTGTTTCGATGTTCGCAGCAGGCGTTATGGCTTCCCCTTTGGCGCATGCGACCAACGGCGATACGATGATGGCGGTGGGTTCTGAAAACACCGCACTGGGCGGTACGGGCGTAGCTCATTACGTGGGTGCTGAAAGTACCTTCGCCAATCCGGCTATGCTGGGTAAATCGACAGGCCGTGAAGTCACGGGCGGGCTGGTGATTTTCAGGCCGAAAGTTGCCAATGACGGTGTGGGTGGCGCTACGGCTTCCAGTGCTGCCAATACCAGCTACATCCCCGACGTATCGTATTCCAGTCGCATCAGCGACACCCTGAGCTATGGCGTTGCGATGGCGGGTATTGCAGGCATGGGTGTGGATTACACAGGCGCACCTGCAAATACACATGTCTTGGCGAAAACCACCCTGAGCATTCTTAAGGTGGTGCCGACGATTGCCTACAACACAGAGAATTACGGTCTGGGCTTCTCGCCTGTGCTGCAGTACGGTTCTCTGGCAATCTCTTACAATAACGGTGCTGCGGTAAATGGTGCGCAAACTGCCAGCACCAATACCGGTTATGGTTTTACCCTGGGCGGTTACTACAACACGACCCCTGAACTGACTTTAGCTGCCGCCTATAACTCGAAGATCAAGATGTCCTACGGCACGCAACTGTCTACAGCCGGTACGGGATTTGGTCAAGGCGCGGCCGGTTCTGGCACTACAGCATTTGCCGATAAGCTGGATCAGCCGGCTGAAATCAAGGCGGGTGTTTCTTACGCTGCAGCCAACAACTTCACCGTGACCGCAGACTACCGCCTGATTCAATGGGCCAGCGCAGGCGGCTATAGAGAATTTGGCTGGAAGGATCAGACTGTCATCGCTATCGGCGGTAAATACTCAGGCGAAGGTTACTGGGTCGGTGCGGGTTACAACAACTCCAATAACCCTATCGGCGTATTCGCGAATGGTGCCGTGAATGCGTACGGTAACAATGGCGGTATTGTGAACATGTTCAACAACCTGATGTTCCCCGGTATCATCGCAAGTTCGTATACCTTCGGTGGCGGTTACACGCTGAACAAGAGCTTTGATTTGGCCGGTTCTTTTGTATATTCACCAAAAGTAACCTCAACCGTGGGGATTGGTGATGCAACTGTAAATCCAGGGACAGGATTGCCAACGAATCCTGGTTTGGTAAATACAACGACACACTCGCAACAGTCCTATTCGGTATCATTGCGTTATAAGTTCTGATTCATGAAAATGGTTTAGTTACAGGCAAGCCCGCTCCAATTCAGGGCGGGTTTGTCGTTTGTGGGGCACCTGGTTCTTTACAGGTCGTCGCGTAATCTGAATAAGAGGAGATTGCCATGCATGCGAAAATACCATGAAGAGTTTCAAGCTGACGCAGTCCGATATGCTGCCGTCAATCGGTTACGTCCCCGCCGGTATCGTTGATATAATGCGCAAGCAAAAGCAGGGCTGGGCTTACATCCGCCCGTGAGCCGGGTTGGGGGATATGGATTTTTGCTCAGACCATACTTGATTCGCGGGGGCGAATGGCATCCGCAATATCGTAAGAGATTTTACGGGGCTGCTCGCCCCGTGCGCAAAACCGTGATGCAAAACCTGATCCCAATTCAGTAGTTCAACGTTGTCCCCGCGATATGGAAGGTAATGAAAAAATACGCGATTACAACGGTGCTTGCGGCAATCAACGCGTGATGAATACGTGCCCATAGGCTGCCCGCATCGTTGCGCAAGAATTGTGTTGCGATCCATAAAACCGGAATTGTACCGACAGCACCGAGCCATGCGAGGGCATAGAGCGCAAGAAGCAGCGGATTCAGCGAGTCATTGAGCACCGTGGGGTCGCCTTCGCCCGCCATTCTAAGCGCCAAATAGGCGCTGATGACAACTGCATCAATGAACAAGACAAATCTTGCTGCCAGATATTTGCGCCGATCACTGCGATCCATGCGCAATGGTTTTTTGCGCCAGCGCCGCGAAAGAGCGGCAACCGGCCAGGCCAGCAGCGTCAGGAAAACAAGCGCTGTGCTTGCCGCTAATGCGGGTGCAATCCACCGTGCATCAAGCTGCCATGGAACGCGCTGCATATGCATGACCGGTCCGGAAAAATAAGAGTCGGCCCCATCGCCCGTGAAAGTGAAGCGCATCCCTTCCGGGAATTCATAGAGATTCTGCCCGAGGCGCTTCAAGGTCTTGCCATCATCGAACGGCCATGTCGCGGAAGCTGTTTTTGCATTTCCTGAGTTGTCGACCGTGATGACAAATTGCGAAATTAAATCGATAAATCTTATGAAAGACGAATCCGCTCGCCGACTTTCATGATAGATGCCGGCCATCTCCGCGTTGCCGGGTAAGGCGCTGTGCATATCGATATTGTTCGGCGCTTTGGGGAAAAAACGTTCCGCGATCGCGCGTGCTGGATCAGGCAGTTCCTCGGGTTCATTGATTTCTCCGAGCCCGTCGAGCGACACAAAAACACCGACGCCCTGGTCGGGGAAAAACTCCAGATCGCTCATAAATGTCACCATTCCGCCGGTATGTCCGATCGAGTCATGGCCCGCAACTTTTGTTCCTACGAAGACCAGCCCGATAAAATCTCCTGGCGTAGCGGTACTCGGCGTCATCATCTCATCGAGCCGTGCACGGGAAAGAATGCGGGTGCCGTCGAGCGCGCCTCCGTTCATCAGTGCGCGAATGAAGCGGCCCATGTCCGTCCCGGTCGCCGAAAGCGCTCCGGCCGGTGAACCGGCGATGACATCGAAAAATCCCAGCGATGGCTTATCCGATGTGCGGTAGTCTTTTGCCATCAAGGGGGCTAGGGTATCGGGTAAAGGCTGCCGGAAAGTTGAATGACTCATGGCGAGCGGGTCGAGAATATGGCGTTGAATATATTTGGCGTAAGGTTCGTTCGAAACACGTTCGACGATATAACCTGCGAGCGCGACGCCGTAGTTGGAATAGGCCGGGATATCCCCTTTGGGAAAGAGGCGGCGAGGCATGTTTTTCGCGAGCCAGCGACCGAGCGCCTCGGGTTCGCGATCCTTGAGGAAAACTCCTTTCATGTGTTCCTCGAAACCGGCGCGATGGGTCAGAAGGCGGCGTAGTGTAACGGGAACGCCGCCCTCAGGCGTCGGAACGGGGAAGTCGAGATAGGCGTTGACGTCGCGGTCGAGATCGAGTTTACCCTCGTCAACGAGTTGCATCACCGCGATGCCGGTGAAGAGCTTCGAAATTGATCCCGGGCGTACCAGCGTCGCATCTGCGGTGAACGGCTTTTTTGCTTCGATGTCTGCGTAGCCATAGCCCTTGGCAAAGACCGGGCCATCGCGCTTCACGACTACCACCACGGCGCCGGGGCCTTTGTGTTTGTTTATCCACTCCGCCATCAGCGGATCGAGTACGCTGGCGAGATTGGACGTTGTTAACTCAAGCGGTACATTCGCTGCCGGTGTGCCCGCTACGGCGCAAAACGCCGTGGCGCTGAAAGCGATGGACAAAACAAAGCGCAAGAAACGAGCAACGCGCAGGGATCTCATGGGAAATTCTTGTGAACAAAGAGTTTCATTTTTTTACAACGTACCGGCAATATCACATCTTGTGCATTTAATCAGAAAAGCAGGAGGTTAGTAACTAGCAGTTCTGCTAGTTATATTCGGCTAAAGGACGTGGTGCGGGATAAAAACAAGGCAGGAACCGAGGTCAATTGCGAACCAGAAGCTGGGTCAACCAGAAACCGTGCTCTGTCCCCCATTACTACGTGCGCAGAACCGTGATGTCGAGACCTAGCCTGAACTTTGCATAAACCGTCTTCTGTGCGATTTCATTGCTCCCGTTGTATTTTTTCGATTTTCAGCCGACAGTCCCCCAACCCCCGCTGGCGG
>JBAZCE010000003.1:0-58778 GCA_041671105.1 Gallionella sp. | reverse complement strand
AGTCACCAGCGACACCCTTGCCGTTCAGCTAACTCTTCCCCTTGTCGGGCAAGTAGAAGACTTTCACCTCCGAGTGAGTGCGCCCTGCCGGGCGCACCATAAAAAAACCCCTCACTTTCATGAGGGGTTTTTAAGGAACAACATAAATTTCAGGTGGCGCTAAGAATTTAATAGCGCCGACTCAAAATTAGTCCTTCTTGTTGTTATCGATAAACAGGCTATAGAAAAACGGAGCCAAAAAAGCCAGCGCAATTATCCCGCCGAGTACAACCGGACCATTATCAAATTCAATCATTGTATTTCTCCTAAATAATTCGCAGGATTGGAGTTCATTTCTTTCCGCCAACCCTGCTCAGACTAATCAATCTTAGTGATTATGTTTAGGCTGCCAAGTTGATGGAGGCAGTCTCTTGATCAAAATAATCACCATCAAGAAGAAGTAGGTCAGGTAGAAAATATCAATGGTGTAACCCTTATCCCACCAAGGCTGCTTTCTTTCCGGAGTACCATCGGCTTTCAGAGCACCTTCGAAATTCGACAGCACTACGCGATCGCCAACGACGGTGTATTCACCCAGATCAACCTTTTGAGTCATCAAAGCCTCGATTTGCGGCTTGATGATACGCAGGTCATTCATAGACAGCGGATGACGGTCAAGCTTGTCCTGATCACCAACGCCCTGGTTCAACTGAACGATTTTTTTCATTGCTTCTTCATCGTTCTGAATCGCCATGACTTCAGGTGAATTCATAGACTTAACATAACCTGCATACAACTCTGCCGTTGGACGCTGACCCCACAATGGAAAAGTCACCGCGAATGCCGTCAGAACCGTCAAGACAACCAGCAAAACGACCGGCATAGGCATACGGTAATTATCTTCCGTAATTCCACCCAGGTTTTCCTTTTCCCAAAGCTTCTTATCTTCTTCATTGGTTGCCGCATCGCACATCGTAACCAAAGGTTTATTAAAATTCCAAGACATTTTATCCCCCTATCACTTCAGACTTAACATAAAGTCAACCAGACTGCGGATCTCGGAATCGCTGGCATAACTTGGAACTTCAGGAGGCGTTACACGCTTACCTTCGGTATATTCCGTATATTCAGCTTTCCACTTTGCATAGTCGATCTTCTGACCTGCAGCATCCTTTTCACCCCACATGTAGTCGAAGCGCGGCATGATTGAGTGCGGTTGAACCAAACGCGGATTGAAGAAGTGCATCATCATCCATTCCTTGGAGGAATTGCGTGATCCAACGTGCAACAAGTCCGGAGCCTTGCGATCTGAACCGAAAGCAGTTGGCGATTCACCGTTAAAGTCACCCAGCATCGGTGGAGCACCAAAGACTTGCCAATCCTGCGTTTGTTCTGGCAGAAGTGTATGACACCACCAGCAACCTTCGCGAACGAACATCGTCTTACCTGCACCGGTATGAGAGATGTCAGCATCCTTGGCAACACGCATCACATCAGCCGGAGTCCAACCCTTGGTTGCAGTCAGGTTATCAACAAAACTGACAGGCTTACCCTGGTAGATGCTCTTTTCAATTGCGAAAACAGCACCGGCATCCTTGTTTGCTTCAGTGATATGACCCTGCTGCACACTGACCTGCTCAATACCTTCACCCAGGATACGTGGGTGAATGATACCAGCCGGGAATGAAGTGCCCGCCTTATAGACATACACCTTCACAGCCTGAGCCAAAGGTTGACCAGTTTTCGGATCAGCCTTCAGTGACACCTCAAGAGGCTTGTTTTTGCCCTGCAGAAACGGATCATCCAGATTAAAACCCGTTTCGTGACCTGCTGAAAAAGCCTTCTCAAGGGCGATGTCAGTCGAGGAAACTGCAGCAATATTAATGCTCGGGAATAAAAGGGTAATACACATCGAGCCCCCCAGTGCGCTACCAAAAATCCGCGCACCGATCTTATACTCTCTAAATCCAGCCATGCTTGATCTCCCTAAATTATATCGACCACAAAATTAACGTTCGTATGCAAGTTCATGAGGCATACGACCTTGTGGTACTACAGTACCTACGCGCGCTGTCATCCACATGTTGTACAACCACAATACGTTACCGACGAATACCAGAGTACCGCCGATCCAACGTGCGATCATATAAGGATGTTCAGCAATCACGACGTCGATATAAGGAACTTCATATATCTTACCCGCGCCTTGAATCAGGCCGGCAATCGTCATGGAAATCCAGTAAGTCGTAAAGCCGATCAACAGCATCCAGAAATGCAGGTTGGCCAGTTTCAACGAATACAGTTTGCGCTTCAGCAATGTTTGCAAACTCAGGTAAACCGCAGCAGCCTCAAGGAAGGTCGAGAAACCCAGCAATGCGAGGTGAGCGTGAGCAACAATCCAGCCTGTTCCGTGAATGTACCAGTTGATCGCACGAGTCTGCTGAAAACCACCTTGCATATTCAGAGGAATCGCCATCAGACAGCCTGTGATGGTAAAGCGAACTTCGATATTTTCAACGAACATGTACCACTTGCCACGCATCGTCAACATGATGTTGGAAACGAATGCAATCGCCGGAACCAAAATCAGAACACCTTCAACAGATGCAAATGACTTCAACCATTCAGGCAAAGGAGCAGACATCAGGTGATGGGCTGCAGGAGTCGAGTAGAACACAACGACAGACCAGAAGTGCAAGTGACCGATACGATGTGAATACAGAGGATTACCTGTCACCTTAGGAATGGTGTAGTAAGCGATCGCAGCTGCAACCGGCGTAATCCACAGACCCAGCACGTTGTGAGCAAACCACCATGTCAGGTAGGCTTCTGTAAGACCAGTCAGATGGAAGAATTCAGGAGAGTTACCAACCAGGAACACGATAATCACCATGAAGGTGGCTGCCGCGAAGAACCAGTTAGTCGTGTAAATACCCTGAGTCTTACGATTCAGAATCGTCATCCAAACATTGGTTGCCAACGGGATGAAAACAAAGACCGCCAGATACAGATCGATCGGCCATGGGAAGTCAGAATATTCGCGACCTGAAGAAACACCAGACCACAACACTGTCAAACCAAGAGCCAAACCCACGTTCCAGAACATACAGTTCCACAAACCCAGCTTTTCAGACCAGAGCTTGGTATTACCAAGAGCCGGAGTGATGTACATCATGGCCATGGCAAAAGCCATTGAAATCCAGCCAAAAATTACCGCCATAACGTGCACTTGGCGCATATGACCGAAAGCAAAATAGATATTACCAGACACAAAATCGGGAAATGCGAGTTTAGCCGCATTAAAAGAACCCAATCCCGTACCGATAACAAACCAAATGATCGAAGAAAAACCAAAGAATACCGCTGCGGAACCCGCTGGTATATCTTCGTTCTTACCTAACAAATATTTAAACATGCACTAACCCCCCCTTATTCAAATGAACACACTAGTACTAGTGATGATCAACACTATCTTGTTTTTCATGTGGCATAAGAATATACCACGACAGCAACATACTCGAAAACGCAAGCAGCACCCCAAGTGATCCCGCAAATAAAGCCATAACTACCACCCCTTAAAAAAATGGAAGACACGAAAAAACAGAGAGACTATTTATTAGCCTGCAGCCTGCTCCGCCTTGGCATGACGGCTCAGACCTACAGCCAAGATCACGCAAAACACGATTCCGAAAACAATCATTGCCCAATCGATAAACCCGGTAAACGTCGTCGGATCATAAGCGGTCGCACCACCACCACCCCAATTGGCAAATCCTCCGCGCCCCATCAGGCACATCAAAGTAGCACCAAAAACGCTACCATTCCCCATACCTGTCAACATCCCGCTTACAAATATAAGCCAAAATGATCCAGATTTAACCGGCTTCTCTGCACTCATGTACCCCCCCCTATGTTATTGAAAATCAAGGCATCATTCGAAACGGACTCGGACACACTACCACTAAGCAACTTCACTTGGATCTAAATCCCACCCAAACACTCGGCAAACATGAAAGCCTGACAGTTTACACATCAAGCAATTCCATATTTGCAGACAGACTTGGATTGGAACAAATATTAAAGAGCATACCCCTACCTTGTCAAGGAAATTGTTTGGCCATCATTAATCACAGCAAGCCTTTTAGCCGATATCAAGTAGAGGACACTCGTACACAAACATATCCGAATTTATTCCGGCACACCTTAGTTTAGAAAAGCACTGGCATCAGCTGCGTTCAGCATGAATTTATTATGTATCCACCTATCAATCATATATATCGTATTTTGTGCACAAGCTTCTAACTGCATAACACCTGCGTTTCGCGACTGAAATCATTGCCACTCATGGCGTGAATACTGCAATATCCGCAACCTCAAAGCGTATTAATATCCCACGTATTTTTTAGATTTCTCAGGGCCGGTTTCCCTGACTTAACTGACTATTGACACATTCTCGTTATTACGAATAAAATGCCGCAGGACGTTGCGATGTGGCGTCTAGCGAGGTTTTTATTTGTCTTTTCAAACGTATCGTAACGAGGTAACCACCATGGAACCAACAAATACATTACAAGCAGCTAAAGAAGTAAAAATTCAGGAACTGCAAGCGCAGGAAGCCAAGCTCAAAGAATTGCAAGCTGAATTAGCAAAACTCAACGCCAAAGTTGAAAACCACGAAGAACTTTCACCAGATGACACCAAGTTCATCGGCGACCTCGGCTGGATCACTGCCCTGTCGGTTTCAATTGCTGCTATCGCCTCAAGCATCTAAGCATCCTATGCATTAGCTCTGCTCAAGTTATGCAGAGTACTGAACAGATAGTGATTGCATCGCTGACACCAGAACTTTAGTTACATGTATTAAAAGACAGTTAGATTAGCCCCCGGTGCATCCGGGGGCTTTTCTTTGAGGGGAATCATTTTACTGTCCGGTCACGACACAACCTCAAAGTTACCATTCATTGGCGGCATATACTTTTGCCTTTACAAACCACTGCCATTATTTCGCGCCGCCAATTAGCGCCCGTGCGCACATCAAGTCTCTCTCAGCCAGCTTCATTCGGCTGCGATTGTTTCCGCACATATTGCCCCACTTCTTATATCAATGCCATAGCCACCCCGTCGACTCATTGATACTTAAAACTTGTTATCGGCAGATAAGTTTAGTATTGCACGAGCAGTAGGATTCCGATAAACTGGCATGCAAGGCTGACAGTTTGCGTCGTCCTTACGTTTACTAATAAGTTTCGTCACAAAATAAAGGGGTGGGATATGCCAGTTGAACTTTTAGTGCCAGTTACAATTTTTGTTTTAGGCGTTGTAGTTGCAATCAAGCTTGGCAGCTTAGGTATTGAACGTGTAGCCGAAAGCCAAAAGAAGTAATAAAGAAACTAAATTCGGTTATAGCATTACATAAAGTGTCCGGCCATGCCGGGCATTTTATTTTTCGGGCAGACACGCAACATTTTACCTGCCGCGTAACCAGTTTATTCAGCTTTATTCTGCCTCATTCAGTAACCGCACAAAGTATACAACCACCCCATGAGCCAAGACTCTCCGAATCGTTATCTTTTAAAATTCCTTCTGCTTTCGGCTTTTTCTTTATTCGTCGGCACCGTACACGGCATGCTTCAGGTTATGCCTCCAATTCGCGCATGGCTTGATTCCATCGGCAGCCCGTTTGGCGGTCCGGGTCATATGATAGATCCGTTGGCGCATGCACACATGAATCTGGTAGGCGGCGTAATTCTGCTTGTGATGGGCGTTACGTTCTACCTGCTGCCAATCTTTACAGGCAAGAAGATATATTCCGAGAAACTGGTCAGCCATACATTCTGGTGGGTCAGCATCGGCGTTTACAGCTTTTATACCATTCAATTGATCTTCGGTATCTGGGAGGGAACGCTGCTCCTTGCCCATCAGGACTATTCCTCAGTACACCGCCTCTACGGACCTGTCATGGCTGTTTCAGGCACTACGATGTTAGTCGGATTTTGCACCTACCTGGCGAATGTACTGTTAACAGTCACAGCGCGATCCGACAAGTAAGCAATTCAATCCTTCGTGAGTTTAAGCGGGAAGAGCAGAACCTTCTGCTCTTCCCCTTGCTGCAAGCGCACCTGCAACACCACCACATCCCCGCCGCCAAGATCGACGGCACGCCGGTAAACCCCGATACGCCCGTCCTGTATAGCCTGCACCCAGGGCATGCTTTCATTGGAACGCCATGAAACCGTAAGATTGGAAATCGGCCTGCCGTGCGGACCTGTCACGATAGCAACAATTTCTGACATACCGGCTATAGGAGGATTTGGATGTGTGTCTATGCGCACAGCCATATCCTTCCAATGCTGGTCAGGAATCTGAATTTGCCCGACATCGCCGCCACAAGCGGTGAGGAAAATTGCAAGCATACCCGTTACTACGATCAGATAATTTTTCATATTTCAAACAGGAAGTTGTAGCAATTTTGCTGTGGCGCGTTTTGCGCATTGAAACCGGATGCAGGCAGATAATGAAGGTCAATCAGTTCGTCACATCAACATCGAGCGATGATCACCCGCGCTTAACATAAGACAAAAACGATTCGTCACGCTGACAACACACCCTGTCTACAGGTAACAGGACAGAGGTTCACTGCTGCGACTGCTTATTCAGGCGGTTTTTAATGAGCGTTTGCGCCGATTCAAATTTCTCAGCTGATGCAAACTGCCCCCGGTGAAAAACGAATTGCAATTGCTTTCCTGTACCATTCAGTCCGGAAACACCAAAAGATTTTCCGCCGAAATCCGGATAAAACTTTATGTTTTTGACCAGATCGACCTGAACCGAATTTTTTTGAACGAGAACGAGATCATCCTCGCCAACCAGGAAGCGCACGGGCGCTGAAGGCAGGAGCATCAGGCGGGTTTTGAACACACGATTAAACCCGGCAATAAAAAAGAAGCTGGTAAGAAAGAAAAATAAATACCCCATACTCTGGTCATCGGCCGACCAATAGCTGATTCCAATTGTGCCAAGCGCGATTACAGTCGGAACGTATAACAACAGATCCCACATCATTCCCCTGGTATCCTGCACTAGATCGAACTGCGTTGTTACATGATCATTTTTCATTAATCAACTACCTGTTATTTAATACCGCTATTCAACGCCTGCCTCACAGAATCAGCTTTATCGCCCCGTCCAACTCACCTGCCAGCATCCGCCCGGCGCGTTCGAAACGCACGATACCCTGCTTATCAATAATGAATGTCCATGGATCGCCCATGACGTTGTAGGCCTTATATGCCTGTGGGTTTGCATACTGATCGATATGAACAAACAGGATTTGATCCTGATACTTTTCCAGAACACCCTTGAGCATCTGAAGCTGCTCGTCGCAGTTTGTGCAATGCCCGGGTGTGGCAAACTCAAGAACTATCGGCTTGCCGGTCAGCAGCGCCTTATCGACAGAATACTGATACATGCGTGCATCAGGTTGCCTGTAAGTGGTGACTTTACTGAAATCACCCTCCGCATCGGCCAGCGTTTTAGTCGCCAGACTAGGTGCTTTAGTACCGACATTGAATCCGGAGGATAACCTCTGCTCACAACCCGCCATCGAAGCGAGCAGAAGAATTCCGCAGCAAACCGACAGAAAAGCACGTGCATTCATATTTACTTCTGCCATCCGCACTTCGTGGTCTTGTACAGGTTGTAGCCCCAGATGATGTTGGCTGACAGCACCAGCGTTCCGAACATTCCGACAAAAGCCATCAGATGACTAACCAACTTCTCAGTGTCATCGCCGCCATCAAGCAGTCCGCCCATCAAGCCAGCAGCCATGAAGAAAGTTACCATGCCGATCAGACCGAAGTTGTGCATCCAGAAATGCACTTTTACCAGCTTAAGACTATAGATCTGCCTTCTTGATAGCAGCGGCACCACGTAATACAAAGATGCAAATATCGCCATCTCGACCCAGCCCAACAGATTGATGTGGCCGTGAGCCAGCGTGATCAGACGACCATGAGGACTGTAGTCGACGAAATGCCTGAAGGCCGGAACGCCTCCCATGATCGCGCCCCAGGAAAAGCCGATAATGCTGTAAATGATGCACGCATAGACAAACCAGATTATATATTTTGTATATTCCGCCTTCTCAGCTGCGCTATGTTCAATGCGTTCCGTCATGCTGTGCCTCTTTATTATTTGATTTCATCCAGTCACGTATATCCGTGAACTTAATTCTCCAACCTTCCGGCGTCCACATCTCGACCATGGAGTCAATAAAGCTCGACTCGCCTTTAGGCGGCTCATAAGAGGAAGACGATCCCTGATCGGATTTCAGCTCGGACAGGAAAACTGCCATTTGGTGCAAATCTGCTTCCGGAAGCGCAGACACATACGCGGCTTCCTTGGGTGGTGCACCGTGATCTATTGTTCTTGTGCCCAATGTCTTCTCAGGCTCTTTTAGAAAACTGATGAAATAGTTAACATCATGCTTCGAGCCAAGTCCATCCAGACTTACTCCCATGCTTGTTCCACTACCAACAGCTCTGTGACAGGTATAACAACCTTTTTGTTGATATATCAGATAACCACGCTGACCTTCATCCGAAAAGACGAAGTGAGTGAGAATTGGATATAACGGCTTATCAGAGCTACGCCTTATCGATTCGAGTACCGTAAAATTAATCACTGTAACAAGCACGAGAAACGCGATTACCCCAAACAGGATTTTTTCTCCCTTTTTCATCTATCACCAATTCTGCCCAGATACACTCAGGGCGTTTCCGTACAATTCATAATTCAAAAACCTACCGCTCAAAAATCGAATTCCAGCGCCGATCCATCGGCGCTGGAACACAAAACGAACAAAATCTTATTTTGTGATCTTGACGTTTTTCATGCTTGCAACATTGCTGACATCCATGCCGTCACCAGCCGAACTTTCCTGAGCTTGTACCAAATAGGCTGCGATATCATTGATATCTGCATCCGTCAGGTTCTTGGCAACTGCACGCATTTGTCCCATTGGATCATTTGCGCGTGAACCGTCACGCCAGTGTGTCAACTGAGTTGCCAGGTACACATACTTTTGCTGACCAATTTTCGGGTAAACAGGATCCGCACCGCGACCGTTATAACCATGGCAGGAAATACATGCTGAAACCTTACCTTCTACGCCGTAGCGAACAAGAATCTGGCCTTTGTACGATTCACCAACCGCTGTACCACCTTCTTTAAGTGCCTTCAGATCGGATGGCTCGCTCGATTTTGGCAATGTAGTGACATAAGCCGCAACATCACGTTTTTCCTGTTCGGAAAGCGCCTTTGCAAAACCGGCCATTGCTTCACCCAGCCCGGTAGCAACACGCTTGCCGCCTGCAAAATCAGTCAATTGCTTAACGATATATGCGTAGCCGATGTTCGCGAGTCTTGGCGTACCCATCGCATCCATGCCCATGGCCTTTTCGCCGTGGCATCCGCTGCATGCTGCAACGCTGCCGTCAGGCTTGCCATTTTCAAAGATATTTTTACCGCTTGTGACATTTGCCGATACCGAGCCTTCAGCCGCAACAGCAGCGCCCGAAAAAGCCAGCAAGGCGACAGCCCCCCAACACACCTTCACCAAATCAGACAATCTAAGCATGCGCCCCTCCCCATTCGTAAATTTTAATATCTGCACCTGTGCAGATCAACGCTACTGCATTCCTTCACTAGACAATCAGGAATTATTTTTAGTAACAACAAAAGCCAAGCCAAATAAAAACACGAACATTCCGATATACATGATCATTACTTCGCTGGTTGTAACATCTGGTTCAAACATTTGCTTCTCCCTGGACTGTGATTATAAATTTCATTAATTCACCCTACCCTCAACTTCAAGGACGTTAGCACTTTATCATCAAGAAATACCTGAAGCAAGTAGGTTTTAGGGGTATGTCACAATTAGCGGTTGAAACAGTTCCGGCACTCTGATATTTACGCGGCAAAATGCTGCGCGCTATCGCCGTTACTTCCTTCCGGCGCGCCGCTCCACCACATCCCATGCCATATATGCCATCACGCAAAAAACCAGCACGCAGGCCACAAATATAAGCTGATTCTCCGTTTCCGGGCTAACCAGACCACCTGCGAGCATATGCACCGAGAAGCCTGTTATAAACAGTCCGCTGATCCCTGCAACCAGAAAAGTGATGATCTCAACCATTATTTTGCCTGTTGTTGAATTTGCACGGGGGCCTTGATCTGCACGATCACACCGCCCGGCCTCAATGCGACGGTCTCCATCTTCCCCGGTTCCATTGTGGCGATATTGTATGACAGTGCACTGTTCGCAGGATTACGCGGATCAAATATCAGGTAATCGACCCCTCGCATCATCGCCAGCAACGCAGCGCTGTCTTTTGCCACAGGCGGCAACGGAAGCGCATCGCAACGACAGGCCAACATAGTAAGTGCCGGCCACTGGCTTGCAACGCGCAACCTCTTTTTGACAGGAGGAGCGCTTTGCTCTGTCGCCTGCCCGTCAGGCTGAGTTGCCGCGGCCTCTTCATTCATAAAATAACCGCCGTCTTCCGCCAGCGCCTTGATCAGGCTGTCGCGCGCCGACAATTCACCGGTCAGCATCGTTTCATAATGCCCCCTGTCGAGAATCATGAACAGGGTTGATACCACGAAGATCAGCACCAGTGCCACACCGCGTTGCCCCCAAAAACCACGCCGCGTGTCTGTGCTCAACAACAGCGGCAGCCCCCAGTACAATACAATCGTCAGCGCTACGACGGCAAAAGCCTCATCGCCTGTCAGCAAACCGATGGCAAACGCCAGCAAAAGTACGCGCCCCAGAAAATCCGCCCACAGACTGGCGGCCTGCTTCCAGATGACCAATGCCAGAACGCACAGCATAAAGATTCCGGCAGTCCAGCGCCAGACATCCATCTCGCCTGCCGTCATCAACAAGCCTGACAACGCCCTGATCGGGTTCGCAAACATCGATACGTGACGCCATCCGAACGTCAGCAACAGCGCAAACAGAACCGCAGCGCCGATGCCGATCAGATAATGGTCGCGCTGCTTTTTATCCAGCGGATTTTTATACCAGCCCCACAACAGGACCAGCGGGTATGCCAGACCCATCGGATGCAGCGTGGTACATACCATGCACAGGAAAATCTGAGAAAAGTACATACCGCCGAAAACTTGCGGCGATTCGCGATAGATGCGGTCTGACCACGCACCCAGAGCGAAGGTGACGAGCAGGTAAGGTGCAATCGAAATCGCATCTATCTGATCCAGAATCAGCGGAGAAATCAGCAACAACCCCGTTGCCAACAGCGCCCCCTCCTCGTCCCCGTTACGCTGCCGCCATGCGTGGAACGACCAGGCCACGATGGACATCACGATCAGCGTCGTCACCTTTGCGGCGACCACACTCCCTGTCCATAAAACACCGACCGGCACGAAAAACAGTGTGCGAAAATCCGGGAGCCCGAAAGTCACAATCGGACTGACAACATCGTCGGCAACCGACCAGACCAGCAGCAGGGCATGCGCTGCGCCCTCGTCTATCCCGTAAGGTATTTTGTGCAGCAACATAAAGCCCAGAACGCCCCATACTGACAGCGCGAGATAGGCCCAATATTCTTTTGGGATACGGGATAGCAGGTTATTCATCTTGAGTCGGTATGTACGTTAACTGCGGAATTGTACAGCACACCCGACGTCACTGTCATCGAACAGGCTCAAACTGTCTGAAATGAATTGCGGACGCGCCTGAAGCCGCAGATGAGCAGTCTTGAAGAACCGGGATAAAGCATCAATGGTGCGCGCGGTAGTAAGCCAGAAAATCGTCCGCAGGCAATGGGCGGCTGTAGAAATAACCCTGTATCTGTCCGCAGCCCATCGCTTTAATCAGCTCCGCCTGTTCCGCCGTTTCCACGCCTTCGGCGACGGTAGACAGCCCGAGCGCCTCGGCCATCGCGATAATCGTCCTGGCGATTGCCACATCGTCGGTATTGCCGGGCGTATCCTTGATGAAGGCCCGGTCGATCTTTACACAATCGATCGGAAAGCGCTTCAGATAGGCCAGCGATGAATGCCCCGTGCCGAAATCGTCGAGTGCCAGATGAATCCCTCTGTCATGGATCGCACCCAGCAATCTGATGACACTTTCAGGATCGTCCATCACCATGCTTTCCGTGACCTCCAGCTCCAGCGAATCGACAGGCAGGCCGGTTTGGGCCAGCACGGAATCGATTTCACTGAGCAAATTGCCGGCGCGGAATTGGCGTGCGGAAAGATTGACCGCCACGCGTAGCGGGCGCAGACCGAGAGTCTGCCATTCCCTGTTTTGACGACAGGCTTCAAACAGCACCCATCGGCCGATGCCGACAATCAGCCCGGTGTCCTCGGCGACGGGAATAAATTCAACCGGCGAGATCATGCCGCGTTCCGGATGCATCCAGCGCACCAGCGCCTCCATACCGAGCAGGCGACCGGTAGCGGCATCCACTTTCGGTTGATATTGCAGACGCAGTTCATTGTTTTCGACCGCGTGCTGCAGATCCGCTGCGAGATGCAATGCATTAAAGGCGGCGCGGCTCATCGCCTCGTCATAGACTGCAAAGTCATTCCCGCCGGCACGACGCACCCGATTGCATGCCGAGGCGGCCTGTTGCACCAGCGCCTTCGCCATGTGGACGGCATCGCTGTCGGCGTGTATGAATGCGGCACCGACAGAGAGCGTCGAAAACAATTCATACCCGTCAATCTGAAGCGGCTGCCGGGCAGCACTCAACAATGCGCCGGCTCTTTGCTGTACAGCTGACAGATTGCACGGCAGACGCACCAAAACAAAGGCGTTGCTGCCGAAACGGTAGAGTTTTTCGTCCCGGCCATTGAGTACGTAGCCCAGACGTTGTGCAACCTTGACCAGCCACTTTTCTGTCTCGGCAGCACCAAAACTCTCCAGTATTTCCTGCTCGCGGTCAGCGACGATCATCATCACCGAACCCTCGCGCTTTTCTTTGAACGCCAGAGTCAATTCCTCATGCAGCTTGTATTGATTCGGCAATCCTGTCGCAGCATCAAAGAATGCCTGATATTCCAGGCGCTCTTCCGCCACTTTACGCGCACTGACATCCTTGAGATAGACGTGAAACTCGGCGAAATCGGCCAGAAAAGCGACGGTGCATTCGAGCGTGCGCTCGCCATGCGTGTACTCAAACCGGGTGTTCAGACTCTCCCTTGTTGCCGCCAGATGCGACTTTAAATCAAGCGGCAACACCAGCGTAGCTTTAGCCAGACCGAGGTGACGCAGCAACTCATCCGTTGCGGGATTGGCGTACAACACGTCCCCTGCAGCATTAAGGCGCAGTACCGGATTCGGGTCGCGTTCCGCGAACAGCGCCAGCCTGCGCCGCTCGGCGCCTTCCCGGATGATCGCAACGACGTAGTAACCTACAAAGAAGGCAACACCGAAAATCAGCACTGCGAAACCGATCACGGAACGCACCATCGTTGAAACACTATTTTGAGAACTATCGCCCAGATCACTCACCGCCTGCTGGTTGGCCTGCGTGATCACAGCGAGCGTCTTTTCGATCTGCCGGACCTGGGGTTTGATCTGCCCCAGCAGGGCGCGCGCCCGATCCCAGTCGACTTCCGTTTTGGCGAGCGTATCGGACAACTCATCCGACAGCTGTCCCATTCGCACCAGCCTTGCGCTCAATTCAGCGACCTCGGCTTGCGAGCCCGCGTCCTCTTTGAGTCTGGCGACGATTTCACCCAGACGTTGCTTGTTCTGCGTGCGTTGCGCAAGAAATACATCGCGACTCGCTGTATATGAATAGTATTCGTACAACAGGCGCTCTTCATCGGCAATCACACCGCGCAGCTCGCCGATGCGTTGGGACAGAGGAAGTTTCTCGGCGACGAACATCCGGTTGGTCGCTTGCACCGAATCGCCGAGATAGACGATACGTGCGGACACCGCGATACCCACCATCAATACCAGCAAAAAAGCCAACCAGATCTTGCGCTGAAGCATTGCGTACCTTCCTCAAACACTGTTAGCCCCCGCAAGGGCGCTTCGTTACTTCTTTTCGGATGACGCAACGGGATCCAGCTTACCGCCCATCTTCAGGCAGCTCCCCCTGGGTACCGCCATAAAATCGTTGGGATCGTTGTCGATCTTCGAATGCCCGGCACAGGAGTGTTTATTGGCATTGCTGTTGCAGCCATTCTGCCCGGCCTTGGCAACACCGAAGCACTTTTCATTGTCGGCGGCATAAGCGGACGAGGCACTCATACCCAGCACCAGCAGACTGGTAATCGCGGCGGAAATAAGGGTGTGCTGATCTTTCATGTTTCACTTCCTTTCAGGTTAAGCCCGAGGTGAACAATACAGTTAAATCCTGCACCGGGGCACAGGCAGCAAGGTTATACACAACGGCTCTGTCACGCCAGCTTTTCGATGCCGCCTCTATCAATTCAGCTGTCATGCCCCGTAATGAAAACCCGTCAGATGCACATCCAGCAGCGCGGCCTGCAAGTCGAAGTCCGGATATAGTGCCAGCGTAGCGGCAGTTGCAACACCCAGCGTCTGTTCATCCTGTATCGCCTGCAACCAGTGCGCATCCGCCTCTGATAATTCATCCACCCGCACCACGTCATCGATACGGCTTACCCGTGCAATACTCGCGCCGCTCTCCAAATCGATGTGAAAGTCGCAGTCCTGTCCCGCTTGATGTGCATGCCAGATTGCAGCGACGGGGTAATTCGAATATATCAGCTGACAGCCTGTGTGCAGCACCAGATCCGGATAATCTTCTGCGGGAATTTTCGCCAGCATCGGCAATGAAATCAGCGGCTCATCTGCGGCAAGATACGCCGCCTGACACGCCCACTCAAGCCGCGCCACATCGGCCAGATAGACCAGTCCCTGCGCAGGTTCGAAACTCCCCAGAAACTCCGCCAGCTTGTCGCCATAGCAATACAGATTAGCACTGCGCGAAGGATGTTCCCCGATATAACTGCGCGCCATGAAACGGAAAAAATCTGCGCCGACCAGCTGCACGATCACAGGATATGCACCCGCCAGTGCGTCGTGCAGATTGCCGCGATAATTGTTGCGATACACTTCAATGGCCGTATCGACACAATAATTCGGGTAAATCGCGCCGGCCTGCGCGGGCAGCGCCTGCCCCTGCACAATAGCGCGCGCAAATTGAGCGAGATCGTCGTGCAGATTACTCATGACAGCGCTCCAGTCTCGACTGCGCTTTTTCAGCCTCACCCAGCAGGACATTCAGCGCCGGAATATCGCTGTCCCACTCGATCAGCGTCGGACGCGGGCCGATCTGCTGCAACACATATTCATATAGCTCCCACACTGCCGGGTACACGGGGTGGTCGTGAGTATCCACCAGACAGCCGTCCCGCACGCTGTATCCGGCCAGATGGTATTCATCCACCGCATGATGAGGGATCGCATCGATGAACGCTGCCGCATCCACGCCGAGATTGCGCGTATTCACATACAGATTCTCAACATCGAACAGGATGCCGCAACCGGTGCGCCCGACCAGCTCGGCCAGGAATTCACCCTCGGTCATTTCGCTGTGCGAAAAGGAAACATAGCTGGACAGATTCTCCACCAGCAAGCGCCATCCCAGTTTTTCCTGTACCTGTTCGACGCGGCGTGCCACATGAGCCAGCGCCTGCAGGGTATAGGGAAAGGGCAACAGATCGTTGATCACCATCTCACCGCTTGAATTCCAGCACAGATGTTCTGACACCGCAGCCGGCTGAACCGCATCGCACAGGCAATTCAGAGCGTTCAAGTGATCCAGATCCAGCGGCGAGGTTGACGCCAGCCCCATACCGACGCCATGCAGGCTGACAGGATAGTGTTCACGCACACGCAGCAGGGTATTGAGCGGCGCACCTCCGCCAAAAAAATTCTCGTTATGCACTTCGACCCAGCCCAATTTCGGCAGCGTCGCCAGCACCTCGCGATAATGCGGCGCCCGCAAGCCGATCCCGGCGACACAAGGCAAACTTGCGGGCATCTACGCGCCTTCTTTGGTGTTGCCGTTGGCGATCTTGTCGCAAGTTCCCTTGGGCACGGCGACAAAATCATGAGCATCGTTGTTTTTGCTTGCCTGACCCGCGCAGGAATGACTGGTCTTGTTGCTGCTGCAATCGTTCATGCCCGCCTTGGCAACGCCATAGCATTTTTCCATTTCCGCCTTATGGTCGGCCGCATTGGCGGCTCCTGCAATACCCAAAGCCAGTAAACCGCCGATTGCCGCCGTCAACACGTGTTGCTTTTTCATACTCAGTTCCTTTTAAGTTAAACCGGGGGTCATCCCCCGATCCGGCAAATGCCTGTTGCGCGTGAAGCATACCCGATGAATCAATCCCGGCTCATCACCCACGCAAGCCGATATTCGTACAGCTATGAAAAAAGGTTACATCGCGCGAATATTAAATCGCCGGCCTGCGCTTGCCTCTCCAACCGCCACGCATGTTTCAGTCTGCAAGTGTCATATTACTGTCACATACTCGCGCTATTTTGCGCGCATCCAAAACCTTTACGGTAAATGTCCATGCTCTCCAATCTGGCAGTCAAATTCCTCAGCCTGGCGCATCGCAGGTACATACGATACCGCTGGATGAGGTCATCACGGCAATGAGCCCGCTGCAGGAAATCATCGCTCAGCGCAAATTGAGCGCGCTGTTTCAGCCCATCATCGCCCTGGACAACGGCGAATTTCTCGGCTTCGAAGGGTTGATACGCGGCCCGGCAGACAGCCCGTTGCACTCGCCTGTCAATCTGTTTGGTGCAGCGGAACAACAGGGCCTGTCGTTGGAAGTCGAAATGCTGGCGCGCAAAACCGTACTGGAAGCGTTTGCCAGACAAAATTTACCCGGGCATCTGTTTCTCAACGTCAGCCCGGAAACGCTGACTCACCCCAGCTTCAAAAACGGCCAGACGCTGCAATTCATGCGCGCACTGAACCTTGACCCGGCGCGCGTGGTCATCGAGATCACCGAGAACCAGCCGACCTACGATTTCGAAGGCATGCGCAGCGCGCTGCTGCACTATCGCGCGATGGGCTTCAAGATCGCGATCGACGATCTGGGTGCCGGTTTTTCCAGCCTGCGCCTGTGGTCCGAATTGCGCCCGGAATACATCAAGATCGACATGCATTTCGTGCAGGGCGTGGATCACGACCCGATCAAACTGCAGTTTTTGAAATCCATCCAGCAGATCGCCGAAAGTTGCGGCACCTCGGTGATTGCCGAGGGAATCGAGACCGAAGGCGAATTGCGGGTCGTGAAGGACATCGGCATCGCGCTGGGTCAGGGTTATTTCATCGCACGCCCGGGTCCCACACCGCCGCTGCTGGCCTCAAGCGAGGTCTGCTGCATCATCAACTCGTCCAATATCGCGATCTTTCCCACGCCCGAACTCACTCAGCGTCCGCATATGACGGCGCAGAAGCTACTGACCTATATCGAGCCGGTACAGCCCGACATGTCCAACGACAGCGTCTTCGAACGTTTTTCAAACGATCCGGCACTGCGCATCATTCCCGTCGTCAAAAACGGCATCCCGCTGGGCCTGATCAACCGCTATCAATTCCTCGACCGTTTCGCCAGACCCTTCCAGCGCGAACTGATGGGCAAGAAGCTGTGCGGCGGCCTGATACAGGCTGAACCACTGCTGGTGGAAAGAAACATGCCGATCGAGGAACTCAGCCATTTCATGGCGGAAGCGGACAGTCACCATTTCGCGGACGGATTCATCATCACCGAAAACGGACGCTATATCGGCGTCGCCTCAGGTCAGGATCTGCTGCGCGAACTGACGCAGATGCAACTGGAGGCGGCGCGCTATGCGAATCCGCTGAGCCTGTTGCCGGGCAATGTGCCGATCAACGAACACATCGAACGACTGCTGCAGGCGAACACGCCGTTCATCGCCTGCTATTGCGATCTGGATCACTTCAAACCTTTCAACGACACCTACAGTTATCGCAAAGGCGACGAGATGATCCAGCTCACCGGGCGCCTGCTTGCCTGGTCGTGCGATCACAAGCTGGATTTCATCGGCCATATCGGCGGCGACGACTTCATCCTGCTGATGCAAAGCCGCGACTGGAAGTCGCGTTGCGAACAGGCGCTCAAGTCCTTCGAACAGGCAGCCTCCCTCTTGTTCCGCGAGGAGCACATCGAAGCCGGCGGTTATTCGAGCGAGGGGCGCGATGGCCAGATCCATTTTCACCCGCTCACCAGCCTGTCGATCGGCGCGATCCAGGTATTGCCCGGACAGTTTATCTCGCATCACGAAGTCTCCGAAGCCATGTCCGACGCCAAGAAGATGGCGAAGAAAATACCCGGCAACAGCCTGTTCATAGAGCAACGCATCGCTCAAAAATGATGCCCGCGCGTGCCGTGTTTCGCGCCGCACGCATGACACTGCATCTGGCCTGGGGCATGATGCTGGCGCTGATCTATCCCGGCTTTTCACGGCGCAGGCGTCGCCGCATCCTGCAGCGCTGGTCACATGATTTGCTGAGCATCCTCGATGTCCGCATTGCAATCACCGCAAACGATGCGATGCACCGGTTGCAACCGGGCATCATCGTCTCCAACCATATCTCCTGGCTGGATGTATTCGTACTCAATGCCGTCGTGCCGATGCGTTTCGTGGCCAAATCCGAGGTGCGGCGCTGGCCGCTGATCGGCTGGCTGAGCGGAAGAACGCAAACCCTGTATATCGAACGGGGCCGCGCCCGCGACGCGCTGCGCATCAACAAACAACTGGTGCAGTCGCTGCTGGGCGGAGAGTCGCTTGCCATATTTCCCGAAGGCACCACCACCGACGGCAAACAGGTCTCGCCCTTTCACGCCTCGCTGTTGCAGCCTGCGATCGACGCCGCCGCACAAATCCATCCCGTCGCGATCCGCTATCACGATGCGCAGGGCACGCACAGCACGGCGCCCGCCTATATAGACGATATGACGCTGATCGATTCGTTGTGGTCCGTTTTAAGTTGCCGCGGACTGCATGTGCATCTTGTCGCCACCCCGTCGCTGGCAGCTTCGGGCTGCGACCGACGCAAGCTTGCGCAGCAGGCTCACCGGCAGATCAGTCTTGCCGTCGAACTGCTGCATGCGCAAAAAGATCAGACAGCGCCCTGCCCTGAACGTCAGTCGACAACCGATGAGAACCTGCAATCGCTGTACGGCATGCTGCTTTTCTCACCACTGGCCAGACAGGAAGCGCCGGCTGCAATCGACTGAATCGTTTAATTTTATCTTCACATTCGCGTCACAACGGCGCAACACGCAATGTTCAAGATGGTCGCATCACCCCGACAGGAGACGACCATGCTGGATCTGATTCGCCAACCCGCTGCCACCCCGACACGCCGCTTAAGCTGCGCGCTTGCACGCACCCAGGCCGAACTCGAAGACGCACAACGCATCCGCTTCAAGGTCTTCGGCGAAGAGATGGGTGCAAAACTGCCCAGTGCTTCAAGCGGTTTGGACGTCGATCGTTTCGACATGTATTGCGAACACCTGCTGGTGCGCGATCAGAGCTGCGACGAAGTGGTCGGCACTTACCGCATCCTGCCGCCGGAGCAGGCGATCAAGGCGGGCGGCTACTACTCCGAGACCGAATTCGACATGAGCAGCCTTGCGCACTTGCGCCCTCAGATGGCCGAGGTCGGACGCTCCTGCGTGCACGCCGATTACCGCGACGGCGGAACCATCACCCAGCTGTGGGGAGGCCTTGCCGATTATGTGATGCAGAACGGACATGAATATCTGATCGGTTGCGCCAGCATCAGCATGTCCGATGGCGGACATTACGCGGCCAGCGTATTCAAAAAGGTATACAAACTGCATGCCGCCCCCGCCGAATACCGCGTCTTCCCGCACAACCGCCTGCCGGTCGAGTCGCTCAACCGTGATATGGAGGTGATTCTGCCGCCGCTGATCAAGGGTTATCTGCGTCTGGGCGCCTTTATCGCGGGGGAGCCCGCCTGGGATCCTGAATTCAACACGGCCGATCTGTTCATTCTGTTGCCGGTATCCCGCATCAATGCGCGATTTGCCAGACACTTCATGCAGAAGGCCTCATAAATTCTATATTTTTATCCCTTTTACGCGCACACTGTGCGCGTTTTTTATTGCCGCCGTCGTCAATTTACTGGAGTATGAAATGGAAAGCCCCTACAAAGGTAAGACCGGGCTTACGCGTTTGTGGAACGCCTTCGGTTATTCAATCGCCGGTTTTCGCGCCGCCTATAAACACGAAGATGCGTTTCGCCAGGAAGTGCATCTGGCCGCCATTCTGATTCCGCTCGCGTTCTGGCTGCCCGCCAGTCAGATCGGCCGCGCCTTGATGATCGCAAGCGTTTTGCTGGTAATCGTCGTCGAGCTGCTCAACTCGGCCATCGAGGCCACGGTGGATCGCTGCTCGCTGGACAGCCACGATCTGGCAAAGCGAGCCAAGGACATCGGCAGTGCGGCGGTGCTGGTCAGTATCGTCATCGCAATCGTGGTCTGGACGCTGGTCTTGATGGCGTCATAAACGCTTCAAAAAAGCATCATCAAAAGTTCACGGGGGCGCCGCACTCTGAACGTGTGAAAATTTCGCACGCCCCCTGACATGAACCCGACCCTACAGCGAATTAACGATTACGACGTGGCGCTCTGCCTGTTCTGCAACCGGCAGAGCCGCAATCTGTTGATCCGCAATCTGTTCCGTATCATCAGCCGGCTGGGCGACGGGCTGTTCTGGTATACGCTGATGTGCGTGCTTCAGCTGCGCTACCAGATGGATGCCTTGCCGGCCGTGCTGCACATGCTGGGCGCAGGAATCATCGGCACGGCGATCTACAAGTTCATCAAAGCCAGGACGCTACGTCCGCGCCCGTTCAATGTCCACCCAGCCATCGTCTGTACCGGCCGGACCCTCGACCAGTTCAGCTTCCCGTCCGGCCACACCATGCATGCCGTGTCGTTCAGCATGATCGCCGTATTTTATTTTCCCGCGCTGATTTATCTGCTGTTGCCCTTCACCCTGCTGGTCGCACTCTCCCGCCCTATCCTCGGCCTGCATTATCCCAGCGACGTGCTGGCAGGCGCCGCGCTGGGTGCTGTCATTGCCGCTATCTCGTTCCAGCTCGTCTGAGTCTGAAAAACCACGATTTATCAGTCATATACAACACTCTTTTTCGGAAGATACCTATCAGAGTAGACAGGTACGAAATCCATACTTTTTTGCTATAAAGGTCACCGCGATGTTATTCGCCGCACGCCTCAAAGCGGCAGCATTGCCGGGTCGGTAAACAGCGAGGGATGCGCTGATTTATTCGTCATCCCCGCAAAAGCGGGGATCCAGTGCCTTGTGTAACTGGGTTCCCGCCTACGCGGGAACGACAAAACCGAATAAATCAGAGGTTCCCGAGATAAATATACGCTTGTTGCCGTGCATGATTTTGTGATCGTGTTATGCGCTTTCGAAAGCAGAATCAATGAACTTTCATTCTTTTACGGAGATATAAAATGTCTGGACTTGCAAACGTAAGCGGTGGTTTAAAATTGGGGGGAGGCGCCCAGTTCTGGGTCTATCTTTCCCCGCAACACAATACGGCCAAGGTTGTGACCAACTGGTCGGTAACGCTCTCTCAGGGAAACTGGAGCGACTCGATCACCTCGCAGAATCCGACCAAACAGATTCAGGCGCCGGGACTCTCCGGCATATTCAACATCAAGATTACCGAGCTGAACGGCTCGACCCATCCGCCCCGCAACATAGACATCCCGCCACTGCCGCCCAGCACCAATCAAATCGGCTGCAACTCGAATTGCGCATCGATGATCGGCATAGTCGCGGACGAAAAACCGCTGATCGGCGGGCCGAACGCAAAATTCTGGACGACCTGGGACGCGCTCTGCAGCATGTCCTAAGCTGCAAGCCGGGTAAGCCTAACGAAAATATCGCGTTCAGGCTTGCCCGTAAGATCGGGAAGAACGCCCGGCAAAACGCAGCTTGCCACAAAGAACACAGAGATCACCGAGAAGAGGCCTGCGGTTATAACAAACACACCCTGAATATTGACCAGGCGCGACCGGCGCAAAGCCTATGTTTATTAGGCTTGAACTGCGGCTTAAAGGCTTATTACATCAAAAACCCTTCATTTCCTGCCACACTTTTCACCGTAACGTAACTAGCAGAACTGATAGTTACCAGGGACAGGAATTCGTGGTTAAATAGGCGCTTTGCGGCTTTGAGAGAGATGCAAGATTAAGGCGTACTCATCATAAAAACCAATTAACCACCTGCTAGGCTACAAATTATAGTTGTTTATTGTGTGGACTTTACATTAGCACTTTTAAGGAATCACTATTTTGCAATCATTGTTAACTTGGTTTAATGATCCGCTTATTCAGAGCGTCATTATTTCACCGCTCGTTGGCGCAATTCTAGGTGTTTTATTCGCCGGTCTGAATAGTTCACCATCTTCCACCGCGCCAATAACTGTGCAGCAAACAACCATCATTTTCAAACAGACTATCGTTGTAAAACAAAGCAGAAGGAACTCCAATTCATCCGATGATGCTTGGGTTTATTTTTTTACACTCCTTGCGGTTGTCGCTGGAATCACATGGGGCTACAGCAAATACTCATATGAGGTACTTGGATATTGGCAAAGCGGCTTATTTTCCTGCACTGCTTTCATTTTCTCAGCAGGCTTAGTTTCCGCTATTCGTGGTCAATACAGCAGCTCTGAATGGATCTGGTACATTTTCACACCCATACTCGCTGCGAGTTTTTCATTTTATCTCGTTCATCTCGCCCAATTGGCAATTGTGCCAGGCGCGCGCGAGGCCGCACAAAGCCATGGACTTATTGAGTTCTATTTCAAAATACTTAAGGACGAGCACCGTATATGGTTACTGTTGCAAATCGTAGGTGTCTTGTTAGGGATTTTTGCATCGATAGCGGCAGCATTACGCTCGGTTCATTATCTTGCACTTATGAATCAAAGAGCTAATGGTGGGCTGCCTTCGGCGTGGCATTCTCTTGCACGTATTACGCTCTTCTCGGCTCACACAGAAGGTGTTTTTCTTCTGCTATTCGCTGCTGGCATTTCGTACTTTTTGCTTTCTGGTGACGCTTATGAATTATGGCGAAACAAATATTAATTCCGCGTTGCAGAGATACTGCGCTATAAAACCACGCCACATTCCTAGGCTTAGAACATGAACCTGTAAAAACTCATGATTCAAAATAGGCATTTTTACAAATCTATCCGCCATCTATAATTACAGCAATTTAAGGACTTAATCGGTAGAAATCTTCTTACCTTTCGCAATGTGACCTGATTGACCAGTATTTTAAATATTAACCTTATCAGCAAGGCAACCATCATGAAGATATTTCTATCACACTCATCGTCTGATAAAACACTTGTGAAACGTATCTACGATGAGTTAGGCGCTGCCTTATGTCATTATGACAGCGCAACATTTGATCCAACGGGTTCAATTCCATCAGAAATTTATTCGGCCCTTAATGAGAGCACTCACTTCATTTTATTCGCATCACCATCCGCGATGAGTTCTGGTTGGGTTAAGGGTGAACTTGCTCGTGCATTTGATAATTGGATGAGAAATGGAAATCGCAGGGCTATGGTTTTCCTCATCGGAGGTACCGCCATTAGTGACATTCCTGAATGGTTAAGAATCTACGTGATCAGAGAACCTCCGACATATCGACACATACTTTGTCGGATTCAAAGTGAGATTGACAAGGAACGACGGGATCATTCGACTCCTCCATTCTTTCGTCCAACAGAGCTTCAGCGTCTCGAAAGCAAATTGATCGTTGAGTCGTCACAAATGCCTGGGGCCGTGCTTGTACACGGCCCAGACGGCTCTGGTCGTAAGCGGCTTCTCAATGAACTCTATTCAAGGCAATTTCCAGGTGTGGCTACACGCAAACTTTTAATTGCTACTTCAGCATACGGCGGGGCGCGCGAGCTTTATCGTGATCTTGTTGGCCTCACAACAATTGCAACCCCAAGCGATTTCAGTCAAATATTCGAACAATTTGACGCATTAAGCGACGAATCCAAGATTGAAGAGCTTCGCCGAAAGATCGAGGAATGTACTGAAGGCAATCAATGCGTTATGGTTGAAGGAGATCGATCTCTACTCACCGAAGAAGGGAGTTTGCCGGACTGGTTAATTAATCTCTCAGTATCCTTGTCTGGGAAAGACTACCCTAGGCTGGCACTCACGACTTTTAGGAAGCCAACTCATGTACCAATTATTGCTATCGATAAACTAACAATTCAGGAAGTACCTGAGCTCGATAGAGCTCAGTCGAATATTCTATTTAATTGGTGGCTTCGAACGCAAAATTCGCCGTACGCTGAATCATTGAAGGAGCTGGTATTTGAAGCATGTTCTGGGAACCCTAAACAACTCGAATTAGGGGCAAAACTTCTGGTTGCGCAAGGTAAAGCCAGTATTGCTAAGATTCGCCCGCATCTAATCAGATCTCTTGAAGGACTTTCTCGGCAATTCCTTGAGGGCCTGTCATCTGACGAACTAAGCGCCACAACTTTAGCTTTTGTAGCCAACACTGGCTATGTTACACGTTCAGACTTGACTCAGTATTTAATCGATGCACAACTTGCCAATCTAGAACACGCTAATGAAGTTATCTCAATCTGTATGGAATTTGGCTTTCTGATAGAAGATGAGGTATGTCTTCGCATGCCCGCTTATCTAGTCAGGGGCGCTAGAGCAATTGGTTCTACGGGAAAGGTCGAATCGAATTTGGCAGTGCTTTGGAAATTGCAGGCGAGTAGAGCTGCTTCGATGAAAGTTGACGAACTGACGTCGATTTCCGTATTAAATGAACATTGTCTTGCCGCCCTACGATCAGGCACGAACGTTGGGACGCTGTTCGAAAGCATCATTCTGCCCTCCCAATGCCTTCAAGTCGCCCGTGTATCATATGAGCGCGGCAGTTACTCCGATACCCTACGCCTGTGCAAACGTGCTTATATCAGCCGGGCTGCATTGTCACACGATGGTATTATCGAAACTCTCAGGTACATGGGTATGGCTGCAGCCCGACTCGGTGATCGCCCATCCTTTCAAGAAGCATCTGATTACTTTGGTGAACTAAATGGATCGAAAAAGGCTGAGCGAATACAACATTTTATTCATGGATTTAAAGCTCGTCTAGATGGAAACTACGATACCGCCCTTTATGAACTAAATCATGCACACCGAATACGCGGCGACAACGATCTTCATATCCTTCGAGAACTTGCATTCATTAATTTGGGAATCGATGAAGTAGCCACGGCACGAGGCTATATAAACACCGCACTTTCAAGGGCATCGACTAACCACTACATTCTTGAACTTGCGGTGCGAGCAGAACTAATTGGGAACGCTGCTACAGTTGCTAAGCGATCCGATCAAATTGAATCCTTGCTTGATCGCCTCAAGACGTTCGATACATCGCCCGACAAGATTTACTGGCTTCAAGCCATGTGCGAATATCAACTAGCGTTGAATCACCCAGATCAAGCGGAAGCGACATTTGCATCAAGTCCTTTAAACAAGTCCACCTCACCTGCTATTGATCTGTTGAAGGCAAAGATTCAAATGAAAAAAGGAGCGTACAGCCAGTCAACAAAGCTACTCGCCCATGTTCATGCAGTGATTAACAATCAAAATATCGGACAAAGAAAGTCATTACTACCCATAGTCTGCCGCTGGCTAATTGAGTCAGCATGTGCAGACTCCGTTGCCGACGCAGTTGTCTGGTTTGAAAAGCTCCAAAAGCAACTTCCGAAGCGACTTGCAGCTATTTCTGCTAAGCAAATCCTTGACCAAGCAGCTTATACACACATTCGAATTTCGGATACTCACGTAAAGATGCTTCAGTCAATTGTGAAGCCATGATTTCTGCCCTAAGTCTGAGAAACGATCATCTACTTGTCTTTTTGTACGCAATGCCGGGTCAATAAGCAGGTCAATAGGGGACAGACCACGGTTTTCACAGACGCGTTTTTTAGCAAATAGAAACCGAGGCTTACCCCAGGATTTTAAAGGGGGCGTATGCCATACGCCCCTACGAATCGAAACGGGTTGTGGTCAAGGAAGCCTCTTCTCCTGCCTGCCGCCAGAGCTAATTTGTACTGGCGGTTCGCATGACCTGCCCGGTGAATCCGGGAGATTTCGCCGGTTTGCTTATGCGAGTAGCTGCGCTTATACTCCGGCCATATTTCTGTTTTACGGAGCCTTAAATGCCTCAGATTTTAGATCGGATCACGATTAACCCTGAAGTCCGCAGCGGGAAGCCCGTCATTTCCGGCACACGCATCACTGTCTCCGATATTCTTGAGTACATGGCCAGCGGAATGTCCGAGCACGAAATACTGGCAGACTTCCCTGATCTTTCTCATGAGGATATTTTGGCAACGCTAGCCTTTGCAGCTCAGCGGGAACAAAGGCTATTCTCAGCCGTATGAAACTTCTCTTCGATGAGAACCTTTCTTTCAGGCTGGTAACAGCGCTTGCTGACATCTATCCTGACTCAACACATGTGCGGGAAACAGGATTGCTGGGCGCAAATGATCAGCATGTTTGGAACTATGCAGCAGAACATGGATTTTTGCTTGTTTCAAAGGACACCGATTTCTACGAACGAAGCATTGCGTTTGGCGCACCCCCCAAAATAATTTGGCTTCGAATCGGAAACTGCACCGTAAACGAAACAGCCGCTCTTTTACGCAACCAGTACATCGTTGTTCGCCGTTTCGCTGAAGATGCAGTAACTTCATTTTTACCACTCACTCAGCTAAAGAAATAAATTCGCATGATCTCCCGTTCATAAGGACTGATCAGATATTTTGTCTCTGAGTGTGTTGAGGTCAAACCACCATGAGTCGCCGACGATGGCATTCACCACCTGGCTCAGCCGGGGCAAAAACACCTGCGGGTCGCGCAACGGTAATGGGCGTATGCCATACGCCCCTACGAATCGAAACTGGTAGTGGTCGGTCATGGTACAGGAATGGGCGAATGAGCACAGAGCAGAATTAATGGAGGACTGGAAGTTATGTCGAGCGAAACAATTGCCGAAACCCATCAAGCCGCTGGAGTAATCCCCGCCGCACCATGGCGCCTGCGCGCGATCAGTGCTCTGCCTCAATGGCGCCTGGCGGTCACATTCAACGACGGGTTGAGCGGTATCGTCGATGTTTCCACTCTGGTCAACGGGCCGGACGCGGGTGTGTTCGAGGCATTGCGGGATACGGCTTTTTTTGAATCCGCCTATCTCGACTGCGGCGCGATCACCTGGCCCAATGGTGCCGATCTTGCGCCCGATGCGATGCACAAGGAAATTCGTCGCTGCGGAGAGTGCCACATTCTGGATTAATGTAAAAAATCATGGGGCAACGGAAGCGGGACGCGCACGGGGCTGGGTCTGGCAGTCCCTTGCAACGCTAATGGGCGTATGCCATACGCCCCTGCGAATCGAAACCGGCTGTCGAACCAGCGTTCCGTGAAAAACCCAAAGCACCGTCCTCTTGCAGTTCCTGTCTCCGGACAAGCCCGTGCCGACTCTATACGATAATCAGAATTTGATCCGGTTACCGGGAATGAATTATTTTCTCGCCACACGACATGCAAAAAGAGGCGTTCTCGCCTAATCGCGCGCCACACCTGGCACAAAAAGTCATAACGTCCTGACCTGGTGCCTGCGAGGAAGACGGATTGGCTGACTCTGAAACGTTGTGAAGCGCTTGCTGGTATTGCCGACGAAACTCAAGTGGCGCTCGAATATTCTTAAAAGCCTCGCTTGAACCGCCCGATCCCACGATGACAATATCGCCGTAACCGAATATCCGGCCCGGTATGCTCTGATCTACTTTTATTGATTCAATCTTTGGCAGGTTCATCTCCAGCGTTCGTCTGGAAATGAGCCCGACTTTCACAATAACTCGCCGGTTAGTGATCGCATACTCGTTCGTATACATATCGATCAAAGGCGCGATGAACAGCGTGAGCAATCCCCGCAATGAAACAAAAATGATCCAGTGAGGCGTTGCCTCGTAAGTTACTTGTTCGCCCTGGATAAGATTGTCATTAACGTAACTCCCCATGTTTCTTACCTTTCAACGAAGCAGCCTCGATCCTCGATCCTCGATCCCCGATCCTAGCCTTGATACACCACTTTCCCTTCAACCAGCGTATAGCGCACTCGGCCACGAACCTCGAAACCGGTGAACGGGGTGTTCTTGCCCTGACTCTTTAACGCGGCGGCTTCGACCTTCCAGTATGCTTGCGGATCGAAGATGCACACATCGGCTATCCCGCCGACGCTCAGGTGCCCGGCATCGAGGCCCAATATCTGCGCGGGGCGCAGGGTGGCTTTCGCCAGCGCATCGGAGAGGCTCAGTTTGTCCTGCTCCGCCCATTTGAGCACCAGCGGCAGCAGCAATTCCAGCCCGGTCGCACCCGACTCCGCCTCGGCGAAAGGCAACTGCTTCGCATCTTCATCTACCGGCGCATGGTTGGAGCAGATCGCGTCTATCGTGCCGTCCAGCAATCCGGCACGCAGTGCGGCACGGTCGCGCAGGCTGCGCAGCGGCGGCGTCAGGCGGCAATTCGGATCGAAGAAACCGATGTCCATTTCCGACAGATGCACGTGATTCGCCGTGACATCGCAGCTCACCGCCAGCCCCTGCTGCTTTGCCGCGCGGATCATCTCGACGCCCGCAGCGCTGGAGATACGGCAGACATGCAGCTTCACGCCGGTGTCTTTCGCCAGCGTCAGCATGGTCGCCAGCGCGATGGTCTCGGCACTGACCGGAATCGCAGGCAGCCCGCAACGGGTCGCCACTTCGCCGTCGTGCGCCACGCCATCGCGCGCCAGAAAACTGTCCTGCGGGCGCAGCCATACCGGAAAACCAAACGTGGCGGCATATTGCATCGCACGAAACAGCACGCGGGTATCGGTGAGCGGCGCATCGGCCTGACTGAACGCGACGCATCCGGCCTCAACCAGCTCGGACATTTCGGTCAATTCCTGCCCTTTGAGGGCGGTGGTCAATGCCGCGACAGGATACAGATGCGCCAGATTCAGATTACGCGCGCGATGTTTGAGCATTTCCACCAGCCCCGGCTCATCCAGCGGCGGATCGGTATCCGGCGGACAGGCCAGACTGGTCACACCGCCCGCCACGGCGGCCTGCATTTCCGATTCCAGCGTCGCCATGTATTCGTAGCCGGGTTCGCGCAGGCGCGCGGCCAGATCGATCAGACCGGGAGATACGATCAGTCCCTCGGCGTCGATGACCTGATGCGCCTCGAATCCGTGCGGCGCAACACCGATCGCCGCGATGCATTTTTCGGAGATATAGACGTCAAGCCTGGCGTCGATATTGTTTCTCGGGTCGATCAGACGACCGTTTTTGATAAGTATATTCATTTTGGACTCCCTGCCAGCGTGCTCATCACCGCCATCCGCACCGCAATACCGAAGGTCACCTGAGACAGAATCACCGACTGCGCGCCGTCGGCCACGCGGGAGTCGATCTCGATACCGCGGTTCATCGGCCCCGGATGCATCACGATCGCATCGTCCTTGGCATAGGCCAGCTTTTCTTCGGTCAGCCCGTAATCCTTGAAGTACTCCTGCCCGGACGGGAGCAACGCGCCCTGCATGCGCTCATTCTGCAAACGCAGCATCAGCACCACATCCACGTCGCGCAAGCCCTGCGCCATGTCGTGATAAACCTGCACGCCGAGATTTTCCACCATGGTCGGCAACAACGTCTTGGGGGCGATGACCCGCACTTCCGGTACGCCCAGCGTGGTCAGCGCGTGAATCTGGGAACGGGCAACTCGCGAATGCAGCACGTCGCCTACGATCGCCACGCGCAGATTGTGAAATTCCTTCTTGTAATGGCGGATCGTGAACATGTCCAGCAGCGCCTGGGTGGGATGCGCATGACGCCCGTCGCCGGCATTGATCACGTGAATCTCGGGAGCGACGTGGCGCGCGATCAGGTGTGCGGCGCCGCTTTGCGAATGGCGCACCACGAACATGTCGGCGTGCATTGCGCACAGGTTGTCCACGGTATCGAGCAAGGATTCGCCCTTGCTGGTCGAGGATGAACCGATATTCAGGTTGACCACATCGGCGGAGAGCCGCTTGGCCGCGATCTCGAACGTGGTGCGCGTGCGGGTGCTGTTCTCGAAGAAAATATTGAACACCGACTTGCCGTGCAGCAGCGGGACTTTCTTGATTTCGCGACCCTCTGCGACATCCAGGAACGACGCTGCTCTGTCGAGAATGTCGCGCATGATGCGCACCGGCAGGCCTTCCGTGCTCAGCAGATGCTGAAGCTCGCCATGTTTATTGAGTTGCGGATTATTCATGTATACCTCTGCAAAACTTCCGATTTCATATTCAGCGCGATGCCCGCTACAGGCGGCGACGCATTAATCGCGCGCAGTGCGCAGCTCGCTGACATTAACGCATGCCGCAGGCTCATCGAACCAGGCCTGCAGTATCTGCTGTGCGGCATACTGGTCTATCCTGTCCTTCTGCCCCCGGCCTCTGATGCCGTCCTTGTTCATCTGCTCACTTGCCGCCAGCGAAGTATAGCGCTCGTCCACCAGCAGCGTCGTCAAGCCGAAACGGCCGTTGAGGCGGTTGGCAAAACGGCGGCACAGCGCGGTCATCTGATGCGGCGTGCCGTCATCATTGCAGGGCAGACCCACCAGCAACGCACAGGGCTGCCACTGTTTGACGAGTTCTGCGATCAGCGCAAAGCGAATCTCGTTTTTTTCTTCACAAATGGTGGTCAGCGGTTCCGAGCTTGCCGCAATGGTATTGCCGACCGCGACGCCGATGCGCTGCATGCCGAAATCAAAAGCCAGCAAAGTGCCAACTACAGGAGCGGGGAGCGAGGAACGAGGAGCGAGATTTGTTGCTACGCATCTGTCTTCCGCACTCGACCCACTATCCTCGATCCTCGATCCTGCTTTGTCAGGCATGCCCGGCGTCCTCGACCAGCATCGAATAATTCACTCCGAGCAAGGCCATCGCAGCGGCGAGTCGCTCTTCGGCGGGAAGCTTGAACAGGATGTGCTCGTTCGCCGGTACAGTCAGCCAGATATTTTCGTTGATTTCATGCTCCAGCTGGCCCGGTTCCCAGCCAGAATAACCCAGTGTCACCAGTATGTTATCCGGCCCGCGGCCCTCGCCCAACGCTTCGAGTATATCCTTGGAGGTAGTCAAACCCAGCCTGTCGTTGATGCGCAGCGTGGACTGCCAATCCTGCCGGGTATCGTGCAGCACAAAGCCGCGCTCGACTTGCACAGGCCCGCCCACATGCACCGGCATCTTGCCAAGCCTGGGTTGATGCAACGGAATCTTGATTTGTTCGAACATTTCGGCCAGCGTCAGGCTGATCGGGCGGTTGATGACAAGTCCCAGTGCGCCGTTCTCGTCATGCTCGCAGATGTAGGTGAGCGTACCGGCAAAGAAACCCTCTTGCATGGCCGGCATCGCAATCAGGAAGTGGTGGGTAAGATCGAATTTTGACATGTGCGCATTGTATCCGTCTAACCCGTCCTTCACAATGCAGGATCAGCCTGCACCGCGCACCGCCTTTTATCGCCGCCAGAACTGCGGGGTAAACAGAATCAGCACGGTGAAGATTTCCAGCCGCCCGATCAGCATCGCGATGGTGCATATCCAGGTCTGGAAGTCCGTCAACACCCCGAAGTTACTGGCAGGCCCCACCACGCCGAGTCCCGGGCCCGCATTGTTGATGCAGGCGATGACCGCCGAGAACGCCGAGATGAAGTCCAGGCCGCTGATCAGCAGCGCGAAGGTCAACGTTGCGACGCTCGTGAAATACAGGAAGATAAAACCCAGCACCGAAAATACCACGCTGTTCGGAATGACCTGTCCGCCGATCTTCATCGGGTTCACGGCGGCCGGATGCAACAGCTTGACGAACTCGCGCCCGGCCTGTTTCACCAGCACCAGCGTGCGGATCATCTTGATGCCGCCCCCGGTCGAACCGGAACTGGCGGTGATACAACTTAAAAAAAGCATCCACAGCGGCGCAAAGATCGGCCACTGGTTGAAATCAACGCTGGCGAAGCCGCAATCGGTCGCGAGCGACACCAGGTTGAAGCTGGCATGTCGCAACGCCGTCCAGAAACTGGCGTAGGTTCCCTGCCACCACAAAAAGACCGCAATTCCGACGCAACTGATTAAAACCAGCCCTACCGTGGACAACCCTTCTCTGTCATGCAGATAGGGGGCTATGCTCTTTGCCCGCACCGCAAGGAAATGCGTCGCAAAATTCATCGCCGCCAGCAGCATGAACACAATCAGCACGGCCTCTATCGCCGGGGAATTGAAATAGCCGACGCTGGCATCGTGCGTGGAGAACCCGCCCAGCCCCATCGCGGCGAAGGAGTGGCAGACCGCATCCAGCCAGTTCATGCCCGCCAGCTTCAGCGAGGCGATACAGGCGATCGTGATTCCGAGGTAGACCAGCCACAGATTGCGCGCCGTCTCGGTGATGCGCGGAGTGAGTGCGGAGTCTTTCATAGGCCCCGGCGTTTCGGCCTTGAACAGTTGCCGTCCGCCGACACCCAGCAGCGGCAAAACCGCAACCGCCAGCACGATGATACCCATGCCGCCCAGCCAGTTCAGTTCATGCCGCCAGATATTGATCGCAGGCGGCAGCGTATCGAGCCCCGTCAACACCGTAGCCCCCGTGGTGGTCAGCCCGGACATGGTTTCAAAATAGGCATCGGTAAACGACAAGCCGGGCAGCACCAGCAACAGCGGCAGGGTACCGAAAGCCGGCATCGCCGTCCACATGCCCACGACCAGCAAAAAACCATGCCGGACGGATAATTCACCCTTGTGGCGACGCGTAACCAGCCACATCAGGCATCCGAATGCCGCCGTCCAGACCATCGCCAGCAGAAAATCCAGCAGCACCGAGGTATCCGCATAGATCAGCGAGGTGATGACCGGCATGATATAGGTCAGGCTGAACACAACCAGCATCAGCCCCAGCGCGTGGATAACAGTGAGCGTGCGTTCCATCAGAAGAACCCGAGGTTAACGTGAAACAGCCTTTCCACTTTCTTGACCATCGCCTTGTTGACGACAAATACGATCACGTGGTCCTCGGCCTCGATGACAACGTCGCGATGCCCCATGATGACCTCATCCCCGCGCACCAGGGCGCCGATAGTCGCCCCCTTGGGCAAGTCGATCTCATCGATGCGACGCCCCACCACGCCGGAGGACTTGCGATCGCCGTGCGCCACCACTTCCAGCGCCTCGGCAGCACCGCGTCGCAGCGAATGCACCGCGGCGATATCGCCCTGACGCACATAAGCTAACAATGAGCCGATAGTGACCTGCGCCGGAGACAGCGCGATATCGATCTTGCCGCCCTGCACCAGGTCGACGTAGGCGCTGCGATTGATCAGCGCGATGACTTTGCGCGCGCCGCCCTGTTTGGCGAGCAGCGCCGCCATGATGTTGTTTTCGTCATCGTTGGTGAGCGCGCAGAACACGTCCACCTCGTCGACATTCTCCTGCTGCATCAGCTTCTCGTCCGTGCCGTCGCCGTTCAATACCAGCGTTTTTTGAAGCTCGCCTGCCAGCGTCGCACAGACCTTCTTGTTGAACTCGATCAGCTTGACGTGATAGTCGCGCTCCAGCGACTTGGCCAGGCGACGACCGATGTTGCCGCCGCCGACGATCATCACCCGCTTCGCGGGCTTGTCCATACGGCGCATTTCCTTGAGCACACTGCGGATGTTGTCGGTCGCCGCGATGAAGAAGATTTCGTCGCCTTCCTCGATCACGGTATCGCCTTCGGGGATCAGCGGACTGTTCTTGCGGAAAATCGCCGCGATTCGCGTGTCCACCTGCGGCATATGGGTATGCAAAAAGCTGACCGGCTGCCCGACCAGCGGCCCGCCTTCGAATGCGCGAACCGCTACGAGTGACGCCTTTCCATCTGCAAATTCAAGCACTTGCAAAGCTTCAGGAAACTCGACCAGCTTGGTGATGTAATCGGTAAGTATCTGCTCGGGGCAGATGGAAAAATCCACGCAAAAATTGTCTTTGTTGAACAGCTCCGGGCGCGCCAGAAAGTCGGCAGAACGAATCCGGGCGATGCGTGTCGGCGTATTGTAGAGGCTGGCGGCCAGTTTGCAGGCCACCATGTTTACTTCATCGCTTTGCGTGACGGCCAGCAGCATGTCCGTGTCGGCAATGCCGGCCTGCTCCAGCACTGAAGGATGGGAGGCATTGCCGGTCAGGGTGCGCAGATCCAGCCGCTCCTGCAACAGGGCAAGCTTCGCGCCGTCCGAATCCACCACGGTGATGTCGTTGGCCTCGCTGACCAGGCTTTCCGCCACGGTCGAGCCTACCTGCCCCGCACCCAGTATCAATATCTTCAAGGTATTTCCCTAATCTTTAAAAACAGATGCTTTTCAGGTTTGTTTTCAGCATACCGCTACTGCGCGCGTATCCAGCTTTTCCACTCGTCGAACAGCGGCTGGCTGCGCGCGGCGATCACAGAACGCTGCCAGATATCGCCAACCGCGAAATCATCGCTCTCGATGCAACAGGCATATCCGCCCGCCTCCGACAGGATCAACACCCCGGCCGCGTAATCCCACATCTTTTGTCCGCCGTGCAGATACAGGTCGTAACGCCCGGCGGCGGTATAACACCAGTCCAGCGCGCTGGCGCCGAAGTTGCGTTGCGATGCAAACGGAGGACGGGTCGCCAGCCTCTGTGCCAGCCCGCTATCCAGGCGTTTCAGATCCACATTGGCAAGCGACTCGCTCATGCTTGCCATCGTCATCCGCCCGTGCAGCATTTCACCGTTCAGATAAGCGCCCTTTCCGGATTCCGCTGCGAACATCTCGTCAGCTACCGGGTCGTACACCACGCCCAGCACGCTTTTTCCTTCGCGCAACAAGGCGACCGACACCGCGAAATAAGGCAGTCCGTGCACAAAGTTGGAGGTACCATCGATCGGATCGATACACCAGAAACCCTCCTGGGCGGATTGCCAGATCGCCTGTTGTTCGTCCTCCGACATTTCTTCGCCCATCACCGGCACATTGCAGATCGCCTGCAGCTTTCTGGACAGCGCGGTCTGCGTTGCAATGTCCGCGTCGGTGCAAAGACTGCCGTCGCTTTTGTGCTGATGCGCCACCTTCATGTAGCGTGGCATAATCTCTTCCGCCGCCACCAGCTTTACGGCCGCAATCGTCGCCTTGAGCAATGCGCTCATGCCAAATGAACCGGTTTTCGACATACAGCGCTTATTCATCACTCGTGCTTCCATTTGATCGAACAACCCATGCTGGCAATCTGCTCGCGCGGCCCCAGCCCGGTCTTTGCTACCTGCAGCATCGCCTCGAACAGATCGCGCGGGGCATCCAATACCGCCTCCTTGCGCGAAGCATCCAGACGTCCGCGGTATTGCAACTCCATATCGGCATTGAATCCGAAGAAATCCGGCGTACATACCGCGCCGTACTCTTTCGCCACTTGCTGAGTCTCGTCCCACACGTAAGGGAAAGGATAGCCGTATTGTTCGGCCACGCTCTTCATGTTGTCGAACGAGTCCTCTGCATACTCGGAAGGATCGTTGGACATGATCGCAATGCTGTTGATGCCGTGCTGCTTTAATTCGAGCGTATCCCTGACCAGACGATCGCGAATGGACTTCACATAAGGGCAATGATTGCAGATGAACATCACCAGCAGACCGTTCTCGCCCCGCGCATTCGCGAGGTTATAACGCACGCCATCCACACCCGGCAAATCGAAATCGGGCGCATCCTTACCAAAGTCGCACAGCGGCGGTTGCAAACTGACCATCTCATACTCCTGACAAGTTACTGAACGTAAAAATCGCGAAGCGACACTTCATCACTCTCCCCCTCAGGGAGAGAGGTAGGAGAGCGGGTGCGGACATGGCGAGAAACAATATTCCACAATTCGGCGCAAAGCTTCTCGCAATGTCCGTTAGGCAGTATATTATCACGCCCGTACGCCACTCATATTTCTGTTCATCATGCCACGTTTCTACTGTTCCTCTCCCATTCCCGACTCGGACACCTTCAATTTGCCTGCGGATGCAGCGCATCATGCCGGTCGCGTATTGCGTTTACGGGTGGGCGACGAGGTGCAGATTTTCGACGGGCAGGGCTTCGAATATCACGGCGCCATCAGCGATATGAGCGGCAAACAGGTCACCTTGGGCAACCTCGTCCGCGTCGATGTCAACAAAGAATCAACGCTGCGGACTTTGCTGGCGCAAGCCTTGTCCGGCAGCGAAAAGATGGACTGGGTGATCCAGAAGGCCACGGAACTCGGGGTAACCGAAATTCAGCCGGTCGCCACCGAACGCAGCGTAGCTCGCCTGTCAGCCGAGCGCGCCGCAAAACGCACCGAACACTGGCAGCAAGTCGCAATCTCGGCGTGTGAGCAGTGCGGACGCAATGTGTTGCCTGTGATACACGCACCGCTGGATATCTCAGTCTGGCTGCAGCAGATGCGCGCATCCGATGTCAGCAAATACATACTGCTGCCCGAGGGCGCCGCGTCATTGCACAGTCAACCCAGGCCTGAGAAGACCGCCGCATTGCTGATCGGCGCCGAAGGCGGCTTCACTCAGGCCGAGAGCGACTCGGCGCAGCTTTGCGGTTTTACGCCGATACGCATGGGCGCGCGCGTGTTGCGCACCGAAACCGCCGCCGTTGCAGGCCTGTCTGCCATGCAGACGCTGTGGGGCGATTTTTGTTAAGGGCGTATTGCCATACGCCCCTACTTTCTATTTTCAGGAGACCATCATGCCTTATGTCAACATCCGCATCGCAGGTTCATTGAGCCGCGAACAGAAAGCCGAAATCGCAGCGGAAGTCACCGATACGCTGCTTCGCATCGCACATAAACCGGCCTCGTACACCTACATCACCTTCGACGAGGTGGCCGATGAGAACTGGGCCGTCGCAGGAAAGTTGCTCGACGAACAGGCATAATACGCACAAATTAAACAAGGATTCCACATGCCGACCAACACCTCTCCCGCCGATTTCGTTGCCTGGTTCCGCTCCGTCGCACCCTATATCAACAGTTTCCGCGGCAAGACGTTTGTCATCGCCTTCGGCGGCGAGATGGTTGCAGACGGCAAATTCGTCGAGCTGACCCATGACTTCAACCTGCTCGCGGCCCTCGGCATCCGGCTGGTGCTGGTACACGGCGCGCGTCCGCAGATCGAACAGCATCTGGCCCGGAGAAATCTGGAAGACACCTACCATCAGGGCATCCGCTTGACCGATGCCGAGACCATGCTTTGCGTGAAAGAGGCGGTGGGCCGGGTGCGCGTCGAGATCGAGGCGCTGCTGTCGATGGGGCTTGCGAATTCGCCGATGGCCAATGCCGACATTCGCGTGGCCGGCGGCAACTTTATCACCGCGCAACCGATCGGCGTAATCAACGGCGTGGATCTGCAACACACGGGCTGCGTACGCAAAGTGGATGTCGCGGCGCTGAACGATCGCATGGAGTTCGGCGAAGTGGTGCTGCTCTCACCGCTCGGCTATTCGCCTACCGGCGAGGTGTTCAATCTGACGCTGGAAGATGTCGCCACCGCAACCGCGATCGCGCTGGACGCGGACAAGCTGGTGTTTTTAATGGATACCGACGGCGTGCTGGACAAGAAAGACGAACTGCTGAAGGAGTTGACCATCGCCCAGGCCACTGCCGTGCTGTCATCCAAACGTCGCCAGCCGGACGATGTAAACCTGTTTCTGCCCTGTGCGATACGCGCCTGCGAGGCCGGCGTGGCACGCACCCATCTGATCAGCCGTCACGCCGACGGCGCGGTGCTGCAGGAGTTGTTCAGCGACAGCGGCATCGGCACGATGGTGGTGGAATCCACGCTCAACACCTTGCGCGATGCGTCCATCGAGGATGTCGGCGGCATCCTGCAACTGCTGCGTCCGTTAGAGGAGCAAGGGATACTGGTCCGGCGTAGCCGCGAGTTGCTCGAACGCGAGATCGAGCGCTTCGTCGTGCTGGAACACGACCATCGCATCGTCGGTTGCGCGGCACTCTATCCCTTCCCCGACGAGGCCGCCGCAGAGCTGGCCTGCCTTGCGGTAGATGCTCAATGCCGCGATCACGGCTATGGCGAGGCGATCCTCGACCATATGGCCGACCTTGCCAAGGAACAGGGGCTGAAGAAACTGTTCGTGCTGACCACGCGCACCGCCCACTGGTTTTTGGAGCGCGGCTTCAAGGAGAGCGACGTCACCGCGTTGCCCGCGCAGAAAAAGTCGCTGTACAACTACCAGCGCAAGTCCAAGGTGTTTGTCAGGAAAATCTAACTTAAACTACGAAAGGACTAGCATGCCGACGATCAGTATGTTTTATGGAATCATCATCCGTATGTTGTTTCTGGATACTAAGCAGCATAATTTGCCTCACATTCACGTTGAGTACCAGGGACAAAAAGCGGTGTTTGTCATTCCTGGCGGCGAACTGCTGGAAGGTGACTTACCTCTGAAAAAGATTCGTCAGGTGCAAGTATGGATTGATCTGCATGAAGAAGAGTTGATGGCCGACTGGACTCTGGCCGTTAATGGCGAGCCGGTATTTCGTATTGATCCACTGCATTAGGAGATGGCTATGCTTCCCGAAGTCGTTGCCGTGCAAACGCTGCCGGATCACCACCTGCGGCTGACATTCGATAATGGAGAACACCGGCACTTCGATATGTCGCCTTACCTGCACTATCCTGTTTTTCAGCGATTACAAAATCAAGGGTTCTTTGCACTTGCTAAAGTTGATTACGGAACTGTCACATGGCCTGGCGAAATCGATATCGCACCTGAGAGGCTATACCTCGAAGGCATCGCTGAATCGGTGTAGGCCTGTGAAAATGCAAGTCCAAGGTATTTGTCAGGAAAATCTAGGCGGGATGCGGGATGTAGGGTGCATTCCATGCACCATTGTGCGCACAACGCACCCTACGGTTGTTTTGCTACTTCGTTCCACGGTGCGACCTTGAACAGCAGCAGCATTCCCGGTATCGCCATCACCGCACACAGCAGAAAGAAACCGGTCCAGCCCATCGCCTCGACCAGCCAGCCCGTCGCGGCATTGGCAAAGGTGCGCGGCATCGCCATCAGGCTGGTGAACAATGCAAATTGCGTGGCCGTATAAGCCGGATGAGTAGTGCGGGCAATGAATGCGACGAAGGCCACCGTACCCAGACCGACGCCTAAGGCTTCGAGGCCGATCACCGCTGCAAGCTGGGTGCGCTCCAGCGCACCGATCTCGGAATGGTAACCGACCGACGCAAGCCATGCGAAGCCGAAAATAGCCAGTACCTGCACCACGCCGAACAGCCATAGCGCACGGTTGATGCCTATCTTCACCATCCACAGCCCGCCCAGCGTACCGCCGATCACCGCAGGCCACAGCCCGGCATTCTTGGCGATCAGACCGATATCGGTCTTGGAAAAACCCATGTCCAGATAAAAAGGCGTGGCAAGCGCCGTACACAGGCTGTCGCCCAGCTTGTAGAACAGCAGAAAGGCCAGAATCAGCATAGCGCTGCGCCAGCCCTGCCGGTTGATAAATTCCCGAAACGGCTCGACCACCGCCTCGCGCAACGTCTTCGGCGCAATTGCCCGGTTCGGTTCCTTCACCATCAGCGTCATCGCAATGCCGGGCAGCATGAACAGCGAGGTGATGATGAACACGGTGCTCCAGGGCAGAAAATCGGCCAGAATCAGCGACAGCGATCCTGGCACCAGCCCTGCGACCCGATAGGCGTTGACGTGTATTGCGTTGCCCAGGCCCAGTTCGGCATCGTCGAGCAGTTCACGACGGTAGGCATCCAGCACGATATCCTGCGTGGCGGAAAGCACCGCCAGCAACGTGCAAAACAGAACGATGGTGCCTAAATCGCTTTGCGGCGAGAAGCCGCCCATGCCGGCGATCACCGCCAGCAACCCGAGCTGGGTCAGCACCATCCAGCCGCGGCGGCGCCCCAGCATCGGCAGCGCGTATCTATCAAGAAGAGGCGACCAGATGAACTTCCAGGTGTAGGGAAACTGGATCAGCGCGAACAGGCCGATGGTCTTCAGATCGACATGCTCGCTGCGCAGCCACGCGGGCAATAGGTTGAAGAGAAGATACAGCGGCAGACCGGAAGTGAAACCGGTGAACACGCAGATCAGCATGCGCCGGGTAAAGAGTTGCTGCCAGACAGACATATGAGCCTTTTTCAAAATTTACCAATCGCAGGTCGGGTTGTAGCCGCAATGCCGCAAGGGCATTCCCCATGAAATATTGTCGCACTGCGTGCTTGTATTTCATGTGATTACAATGCCGCAGCGATTTCCCTGAAGCTGTTTAACCCCGCCTCAAGGTTGTCGATAATTTCCATCGCCAGTATATCCGGCTCGGGCAAATTATCCAGATCAGCCAGGCTCTTGTCCTTCAGCCAGAAAATATCCAGACTGGTCTTGTCTCGCGCGATGATCTGATCGTAGCTGTATTTGCGCCAGCGCCCTTCCGGATTGGTCGCCTCGCTCCAACTCTCTTTGCGATCATGGCGGTTTTGCGGGTTATAGCAGGCGATAAATTCCTGCAGGTCATCGAAGCGCAGCGGCTTCTTTTTCAGTGTGTGATGAACATTGGTGCGGTAGTCAAAAAACCAGACTTCCTTCGTCCAAGGTTCGGGACTTGCAGCATGATTGTCGAAGAACAGCACATTCGCCTTCACGCCGTTGGCGTAGAAGATGCCGGTAGGCAGGCGCAAGATCGTATGCAACTCGGTGGTTTCCAGCAACTTTCTGCGCACGGTCTCGCCTGCACCACCCTCGAACAACACATTGTCAGGCACCACCACCGCCGCGCGTCCGGTGGTCTTCAGCATGCTGCGAATGTGCTGCAAAAAGTTGAGCTGCTTGTTGGAAGTTGTCGCCCAGAAGTCCTGGCGATTGTAGGTCAGATCGTCCTTCTCCTGCTCGCCGTCCTCATTGGTGAAACTCATCGCGCTCTTCTTACCGAACGGCGGATTCGCCAGCACATAGTCATAACTCGTCGCAGAAGAAGCCACCAGCGCATCGTTCGGCGACACCATGCTGATCCCGTCGATCTCGCCGATGTTGTGCAGGAACATATTCATCAACGCCAGGCGGCGAGTGCCCGCGACGATCTCGTTACCGAAAAATGTTTCGTGCTTTAAGAAGGCTTTCTGATCCTTATTCAACTGATGCGTTGCCACCAGAAAGTCATAGGCTGCCAGAAAGAAGCCGCCCGTACCGCAGGCCGGATCGGCGATGGTTTTGGCAGGCTCGGGCCGAATGCATTCCACCATCGCACGGATCAGTGCACGCGGCGTAAAGTATTGCCCCGCTCCTGACTTGGTATCTTCGGCATTGCGCTCCAGCAAGCCCTCGTAGATGTCGCCCTTAACATCCGCACCCATCGTCACCCACTGGGTCTCGTTCACCATGTCGATCAGGCGATACAGCTTAGCCGGATCCTGAATCTTGTTCTGTGCCTTGGTGAAGATCGTACCCAGCATGCCCGACTTGTTGCCCAGCTCCATCAGCAGCGTCACGTAATGCACCTCCAGTTCCGCACCGCGCTTCGCCTTCAGGCTTTGCCAGTCGTACTCAATGGGGATACCGACCTTGCGGTTATACGGCGGCTGGCTGTATTCATCCGCCATCTTCAGGAAGATCAGATAAGTCAGTTGTTCCAGATAGTCGCCGTAGCTCACCCCGTCGTCGCGCAACGTGGTGCAGAAACTCCAGACTTTTGAAACGATCGATGCAGTTGCGTTCATGTGAACCTCAAAGTAAATTTCGTCATTCCCGCGAAGGCGGGAATCCAGTTATATAAACCTACTGGATGCCGGATCAGTCCGGCATGACGGCTTTGCTGACTTGGGCAGCAGCCTGCTGCCCAAGTCGATTTGTTATTACCCTCACTATTACCCTTACAAAAAGGTAATTACCTTTATCCACTTACGATGCTTTTTTCGATGAGAAATTGGCCGCCATATAGGCTTGTTTCGGATTGCTGGCCGAAGCAAAGGCTGGGGTCAACACCTTCGCTGCCACCATGGGATTCAGTGTCCGTTTATGCAAGTCATCCGGGTTGCGATCCAGCAAGTAAGCCAGTACTCGCCTTCCAAGATAACGCCCCTCGCACAAGGCCAGAATGGTTCGCTGCAATTGCTCTGGCGAAGCACGGCGCTTTGCCCTGACAGGAGCAGCCAGCTCGACAAGTTCTGATTGAAGCTCCAGCGGCAGATCGTTCCAATCGAGATATTGGGGCGGCAGCTCTGGAGGTATGGAGCCTAGCTCTGGAGGTATGGAGCCTAGCTCTGGAGGTATGGAGCCTAGCTCTGGAGGTATGGAGCCTAGCTCTGGAGGTATGGCGGCACTCCTTACCGCGCCAGCCACCCCCATCCTGAGGTCGAAAAGCGCATCTTCCCGCTGTTTCTGCCAAGGTAAGAAATAGACCATTCCCCTGCCAATTCCATCTGAAATCAACAGTTCATCCCTTACCAGATGAGCTAATGTTTTTGAAATATCCGCAGGATGATGGGCGCAAATTTCCCGCAACCTAGCGTGGTTTACCGATCCCTCGGAGCCGGCTGTAATCAACGCCAGGCGTTCCAACTCAGGCAAGGCATCAAAGCGCTCGCCGAGATGGGCTTCCAAATCCTTAATGGTGTTTTCAGGTGCCAGACTGCTCATCCGCAGTTCCATCAGAGTTTGCTCAGGCTCGCGCACCTCGTACAACACCGGGCGTCGCCAATGCCGATTAGCCCAGTTGCTGTAAATCTTCGGAATCCCCGACCCCGCATGGTCGCCATAGCCTACCAGTTGGAACATGGTTTGCAGCCGCCGATTGCGGCAATCGCTATTGCCGCCCTGCACCGCCAGTTCGGGCGATATTCGCATCAGTCCTGGATTGCGAAAACCAAACATATCTGGACGCTTCACCACAAGCACCGAAACCCGGCCAGTAAAATCGGCATGAATCAGGGTATTCACCAGGGCCTCGCGCAAGGCTTCATGCACTTGTGTATCTTCCACCCGCTGCCCATCCTGCAGCTGGAATGGCACCTTCAGATCCGCAGTCAGTTTCTGATACACTTTGCGGAAGAAATCGTAGATATTTCCCGACCAACTGCCATCCGGCACCAGCCGGTCAACCCAGCGTTTTTCCGCCCTGGCTTCGGGACGCTCCTGATAATCGACCATGTAATGCGGCAACGCATCGCGAATAACTTCGCCACGGCCAAACATCAACAGCCCCGCGAGCCGGATGCCCGAATAGCCCTCCTCACGATTCTTGCCAAAGGCGCCAATCCGCTCCAGAAATTCCAGCACGGGCAAATCAGCCCAGACGTGACCCGGCTTGACTGCCGCGAAACGATTCCGATAAGCCGCCACTGTTTCCAAATCCAGATCGGAAAAGTCGAATCCTTTCAGTATCCGTTCATCCCGCGAATCTTCCACACGCTCGGCAAGCATGCGGCGCACCGTCTCGTCGTCCGCCTGATAATCGCCCTCATAACGGCGCAAATAGGTTCCGCCGAGCGGATTACTACCAACATAAACCGGTTTCGACTGGCGGGTAGCGCGCGGCACCTGCACGCGCAGTACGGTTTTCCCATCAATCTCGACAGACTGAATATCCGCCTCGGCTAGCAAGTTAACACTGACCTGCTTTCGATTATGCAGGTTATCCCACAACGCCTTGCGAACGCGCTCGATATCAGCCAGCCCCATAGCCTGAAAATATCCCCGAGGTTTTTCCTGAACGCCCAACAGAATAATGCCGCCATCGGCATTGGCCATTGCGCTGTAACTTTTCCAGAAATCTTCAGGAAGTTCCCCGCGTCCGTCGCGTCCCTGCGCCGCCTTGCATTCCAGATCGTAGGCTTCGGCAAGGCCTGACAAATCAAGACTGTTAAATTTTTCGCTCATATGCTGATTCTAACTCGGGAAGACTTATTAGATGCCTGACTTACAGCCCGTTCCGCCCTGATGCGCGCCAACAACTCCGACGCTGGCAGGTCGTGCGGGTCTTGCGGCACAAGTTGACCGGAAAAGGCCTTTTTCAAAATCGACTGGCGCAACGCTTCGGCTTGCTGCAACGAGGTGGCGATGGTTTGTTCGAGGTTGTCAACTTCAGAAAGACGAGATTCGATTTCCATCTGAATCTGTTTCTGCTCTTCGATGCCACAGATGGCTATGACCAATGACTGAATTTCACCCGTATTGATGTTGTTTACACCACTGGTAGATTTCGCCTTTTGTTCAATCTGTTTTCTTACCGAGTGAAGCGAAAGTGTATTAAGCAAATATCCTGGCTCTACAAGGCGCTGATGAGGACGTAGTCTAATCAAGTAGCCTGCATACAAATAATCAAGGTCTGCGCTAGAAACAAGCGCGCATCGCCCAACAATCGAAATACTGCCATTTGAACGAATTATCAAAATATCGCCGACGATAAGTTTGTATGTGATTTTTTCATCGGGAGTGAATTGCGCAAACTTCAAGTCAGAAGCCTCAACCCTTCCCGAAATTACATTGGGAATTCTCAGAACCCCAACCCCATCAACTTCGTAATCACATTTTTTTGAAGTGCCATAGGTTGGATCATCAATCACTGCACCAACTCGTGTGTAAACCCACCCCTCCGGCAGTTCCGGCAACTCTGCCAGTTCTTCGGCGGTCAGCGGAGGCAGAGATTTAGGGGCTTTGGGCTTGCTGCCGCCGTTAGCTTGCCAGTCGGCGAGTTGCTGCTGATAACGCGCTGCACGCTCAGCCTGGATGCGCTTCAGCAAGGCCAGCCCGCCGGCAGGCTGGGCATCGGCAGTTTCCAGCTTATACTGATTCTCAGCACGCCACTGCGCGGTAAGCTTGCCCTCGAATGCGTGTTTCAGCAGCGACTGACGGTAAACCTTAAGCTGCGCGCGGGCGGTCTTCAGGTTTTCGATACCCTTGTCCAGCTCGGAAAACAACTCCTCAATCATCCCAACAATACGACGTTGGGATAAGTAAGAAGGAAGAAAAAAAGCGAAGGAAGAAAGCTGCTCAAAATCGACCCGTGGACGATCACCTGCGTTCAGGTGATTGGCAAACGAAACAAAATCCCTAGCATTAAGGAGGTACTTCAGAAATGCAGAGTCTACAACTTCAGACTGCGGAAACACTATAAATTCAGCAGAACAATACCCATCGAAAGTGGGCATGAAAACTTTATTCAGGTAAGGTCGCAAACGGCTGTATAGCACATCACCTGCAAAGAAACGGTTAGCATTACTACGCATAGTGCCTGCTGGAACAGTACCCAGAAGTCGCATAGTGTGAGCTTCAACGTGTTCCAATCCGATGAAAGGAAGTTCTGGATGTTCGGATGGCGAACCCTTTTCACGTCGTGGCAAAACCACATCTCCCAGCGTTACTTTTTCTTCCTTCATCCTCTTTCACTCATATTTTGTTTCTGTCTTGCCTTTTTGATGATCGTAACAAAGATAGCGATGAGTTCATCGGCTTCCTGCCGCAAATCCTTCAGCCGCGCAGCTTCAACAATGCCGCCTTCTTCCAGAAGCTCCAACCAATAAGCCGTTTCTTCGAGTTCTTTGAGGCAATCACCCGCCTTGGCAGCAAACTCAGCACGGCTACGACCTCGATATGCCTCACGATAATTAGCACCGACAGATGTGCCAGAGCGCAACACTTGTTTCCCCAACACCTGAGCCTCTGTAGTCTTCGGCAAAGCGGTGAACATGCGCACAATGCGCAACGCAAATGCCTTCGTCCGTCCTCGCAAATCATTCGGCACTTCTTCCTTCATCCTTCCGCCTTCTTCCTTGAGCTTCATGCTACTAACGCCTCATTCAATTCATCCAGCAGCGTATCCATCTTCGCGCCGAACAGTTGATACATCTTGCCTAAGCCCCCTTGTCCGTCGAAAGGCGACATTTCCAGATCGTCGCGTTCGATGTGGAAGGAGTTGGCGACATGGTCGCGGATCATCTGTAGCCAGTTCATTTGTTCCTTATTGAATTTTTCGCCGCCGCCCGAGTGATGTTTCATCACCCAGTTTTGGAAATTACGGCGCACGGTATCGTCGAAGGCGGAGAGTTTGTCATCCATGCCGCAGACGCGGCGGATCAACGCGACCAGCGCTGCGAGTTCGCTGACGGGCTGCACGCCTTGGTAGTCGTCCAGTTGGCGGTAGGCTTGCCATACGCGCAACGGCGCGAGCCTGGGCTTGTCGGCACGGAGCTTGTCCAGCACCTGTCGGATCAGCTCGAAGTTGAGTTCGCGCCTGCGATACGGCTGGCTGAAGAAAATGGTCAGTGCGGCGATGCTGTCCTGATGGATTTTCAGGTATTCGGCAAACTCATCGGTCAGCGCCTGCGCATTAGCGGCGGCATCCTTGTCCCATTCGGCACGCAATATCGTATCGATATTTTCGTGATCGATGGTCTGTTCCTTGTCGCGACGTATCGTGTCGATCAGTTCCACCAGCTCGCCATTCAACAGGCTGGCCACCTCAGACACCAACTGTTCCTGCGCCTGTGATCGTTTATCGTCGCCGGGATCTGAACCTGCGGGAAGGCCTGCCAACTGCAATGCGCGGGCTTCGATATTATCGGCGTCGATTGCACCGAACAACTTGCCGACCAGTTGATTGAGTTCCATGCCACCCGTGGCTTCCCGTATATGCCGCAGGTCATCCGTATCGAGTTGCTTGTTGAGCCGCGCCAGCCGCCCGGCAAGGGACGACACGGTGTCTTCGTCCGTCGCCCCCATCATCACCTGCATCGCCAGCTCTTTCAGCGGTACGCCGGGTTTGGTGATCAACGGCTGGCTGGCGGTTTTGAGAGACCTGGTGACGCCGATGGCATCCACGATCACATAGTGGGTCTTGGCGCTGACGGCGGAAGGCGTCACTTTTCTCAGCTCGTCCATGTCGAGCGTGCGTGTGCCGCGCCCCTTCATCTGCTCGAAGTAGTTGCGGCTTTTCACGTCGCGCATGAACAGCAGGCATTCCAGCGGCTTCACATCGGTGCCGGTGGCGATCATGTCCACGGTGACGGCGATGCGCGGGTAATAGGCGTTGCGAAAATCCGCCAGCACCGACTTGGGGTCTTCCTCGATCTTGTAGGTAAGCTTCTTGCAGAAGGCGTTGCCCTCGCCGAACTCCTCGCGCACGGTCTGGATGATATCGTCGGCGTGGCTGTCGGTCTTGGCAAAGATCAGCGTTTTGGGCACCTCAAGGCGACCCGGAAAAATCTCCGGCAGCTTGTCGCGGAAGGTGCGAATCACCGTGCGAATTTGATCGGGGTTAACGATATTGCGATCCAGTTGCGTGGCCGAATAGGCTTCGTCCTCGTCCTGCTGTTCCCAGCGCTTCTTGCGAGTCAGCTTCTCGCGCCGTTCAACCTGCTGGTGCGCATTGATCTGCGCGCCTGCGCGGGTTATGGCGGTCTCGATCACATAGATTTCATTGCCGACATTCACGCCATCGGCCACCGCTTTTTCGTGACTGTAGTCGCTGACCACGTTCTTCTTGAAGAAGCCGTAGGTGCGGTTGTCCGGCGTGGCGGTGAGACCAATCAGACTGGCATCGAAATAGTCGATCACCTGTTGCCACAGGTTGTAGATGGAGCGGTGGCATTCGTCGATATAGATGAAGTCGAAAAACTCAGGCGGGACTTTCTCGTTGTAGACCACCGGCATCGGTTCGGGAGTCCGAAAGGCGCAACGCGCGGCGTTTGCTCCCTCGCCCTCCGGGAGAGGGTTGGGGAGAGGGCGGAGTTGTGCCAGTTCTGCCGGGTTGATCTCTTCGGCGGCATCATCAAGCGGCGTATCTTTGAGGATGGAATACAGCCGCTGAATGGTGCTGATGCACACCTGACTGTCCTTCGCGACGTAGGAATTTTTCAGACGCTGCACGTTATACAGTTCGGTGAACTTGCGGTTATCGTCGATCGGCACATAGGACATCATTTCCTGCTCGGCCTGTTCACCCAGATTTTTGGTGTCCACCAGAAACAGGATGCGTTTACCGTGTGCGTGTTTGAGCAGGCGGTAAATCGAAGTGATCGCGGTATAAGTCTTGCCCGCACCTGTCGCCATCTGAATCAGCGCACGCGGACGATCCGCCTTGAACGACTCTTCCAGTTTGGTAATTGCATTTTCCTGGCAATCGCGCAGACGCAACGCCCGGGCAGGCAATTTTTCAGGATTGAGCGTTGGCAAGTGCTGCAGGCGTTCACGCAGTGAATCACCTTGAGCCATCCATTCCTTGAGCGTTTCCGGACGGTGAAAGCTGAAAACTTCACGGGAACGCGGCTTGGGGTCACGACCATCGGTGAAGCGGGTGAGGATGCCGGTGCTCTCGAACAGGAAGGGTAACGGTTCCTTGTTATTGACCCACTTCAGTCTGGACGATGCATAGCCTGCAGTCTGAGATTCCACTTCGGTGATCTTGTGACCCAGCTCTTCCTTCTTGGCCTCAATCACGCCCACCGCTTTTTTGTCCACAAACAGCACGTAATCAGCCGGGCCGACATCGGTCTGGTATTCGCGAACCGCCTGGCCCAGACCTGCGCTCAGGTCGATTTTTTTGGCGGATTGCACGACCCACCCCGCCTGCCTGAGCAGCGCATCGATGGTATCTCGGGCTTTTTGTTCGGGGTTCTGGTTTTCAGTCAGGCCCGTTTTCACCTCATACCCCGCGCTGGAAGCGATACACCGCCGTGCTGCCAAGCAGATTGGGCAACAAACCGACCTCGCGACCGCCTGTGATCACGCTGCGTGCGGTGATGCTCACGCAGGTCTTGCGGCAAAAACTCTCGAAGTCGTCCAGGGTGCACAGGTGCACGTTCGGCGTGTCGTACCACTGATAGGGCAACTCGCGCGACACCGGCATGTTGCCCAGCATCACGTTGAGGCGGCTCTTCCAGTAGCCGAAATTCGGAAAACTGACGACGCCTTCACGGCCTACGCGCAACATCTCCTTCATCAGCGCCTCGGTATAGCGCGTCGCCTGCAACGTCTGGGACAGGATCACGAAATCGAACGAATTGCTCTCGAAATCGGATAGGCCGGCGTCGAGGTCGTTCTGGATCACATTCACACCGTTGGCGATGCAGGAGACGATGTCCATGTCGCTGATCTCGACGCCATAGCCGCGCACATGCCGGGTCTCCTTCAGATAGCGCAGCAGACTGCCGTCGCCGCAGCCCAGATCCAGCACGGATGCGCCTCTGGGTATCCATGAGGCAATCGCCTCGAAATCTGGCCGCTCGGCGGCAAGGGATGCGATGCTCATGCCGACACCTCACGACTTACGTTGATCAGATACGCGCGCAGCACATCGAAATAATGCGGATGCTCCATCAAAAAGGAATCATGCCCGTGCGTCGAAGTGATCTCCGCGTAGCTGACGTTGCGCCGGTTATGCAGCAACGGACGCACGATCTCGCGCGAACGCTGCGGCGAGAAACGCCAGTCGGTGGTAAACGATACCACCAGGTAATCGGCTTTGGCACGCACAAAGGCCTTATTCAGATCGCCGCCGCACTCGTGTGCCGGATCGAAATAATCCAGCGCCTTGGTCATCAGCAGATAGGTGTTGGCATCGAAGTAGGCGGCGAATTTATCGCCCTGATAACGCAGATAGGATTCGATCTGAAACTCCACCTCGTAGCCGTAGTTGTATTGCTCGGTGCGCAGCTTGCGGCCGAACTTGTCGGCCATCGCATCGTCCGACAAATAGGTGATATGCCCGAGCATGCGCGCAAGTCGCAAGCCACGGGTCGGCACCACGCCGTGCTGATAGAAATTGCCGCCGTGAAAATCGGGATCGGTCAGAATGGCATTGCGCGCCACATCGTTGAACGCGATGTTCTGCGCGGTCAGACGCGGCGCACTGGCAATCGCCAGCACATGCCGCACCCGATCGGGGAAAGCTAACGACCACTGCAAAGCCTGCATCCCGCCCAGACTGCCGCCGATCACCGCTGCAAAACACTGAATGCCCAGTCTGTCGGCCAGACGCGCCTGCGACTCGACCCAGTCTTCCACCGTAATGACGGGGAAGCCCGAACCATAGGGTTGCCCGGTTTCCGGATTAATCGAGGAGGGGCCGGTCGAACCGTGGCAACCGCCCAGATTGTTCAGCCCGATGACGAAAAACTTGTCGGTGTTGACCGGTTTGCCGGGACCGACCATATTGTCCCACCAGCCGATATTCTTCTCATCATCAGCATAGTAGCCCGCGACATGGTGATGCCCTGACAAGGCATGACAGATCAATATCGCGTTGGACTTGTCGGCATTGAGCCTGCCGTAAGTCTCGTAGACCAGTTCGTAGCGCGGCAACACCGCGCCGCTGCGGAATACCAGCGGTGTGTCAAATATCGCGCGTTGCGACCTTACGATGCCTACAGAATCACCCAAAGCAGCTCCATAAAAAAACCCGTTCAGCTTGTGCCAAAACGGGTTTCCTCGCTTTAGCTAGTATGTTTAACGTGCCCCGCAAGCTGATGTCAAATCGGCACAGGTCTAAGTTTCCGCGTTTTGGCGCGGTATGTCAATTCACGCCGGGCACAAACTGTCCTCATCTCACTTGAATTGGCTGATCCGGCCTATTTCGCTGCCAGCGCGCTCCCCTGAAATACGATTCCGTCCCAACCCGTCTTGATGAAATGACGGATATTCTGATGGTCAGTGCCTTCAGGGTGTTTGAGGACATCGTCGCGGTAATAGGCGCCAAAGCAATGCAGAGTTTGTTGCTCCGACAGCCCGTGCAAACGGGCGAATGAAAACAGCTTGCACGAGCCGGAATTCTGGCCGGCTTCGCTAAGCAAACCGCCGTTGCTGAAAGCTGTCGGCGTGAATTCATACAGGGATTCAATCAATGCCACCGTGTCGTTGAAAGAGACGCTCCCGGGTGCGTCGTTCAGTTGCTGCAAGAAGTCATTCAATTCCATCTTTAGTTTCCTTAAACGTAAAATTCAGCAGTTCACCAGCCATACCGCGTATTATCGATTCACGGCAGGAAGTCGGCCAGATAAAAATTTCTTCCCTGTTGTGCCGGCATGTTAAATACAGTGCGAAAATCCGAATTATCGTTGTATATAAAACTTAGTTTAAGACTCGACTGGAAAACTTATGAAAATCGGCGTTCCGAAGGAAATCAAGGCAAATGAATATCGTGTAGCGCTGGCGCCCTCGGGGGTCACCGCACTGCTTGCGGCAGGCCACGAAGTCAGCGTGGAAACCGGGGCCGGAACCGGCAGCGGGTTTAACGACGAGCAATATCTGGCGGCCGGTGCGCAGATTGCGGATGCCGATACCATCTGGACTACTGCCGATCTGATCATCAAGGTCAAGGAGCCGATCCGCGCAGAGTGGCCCCGCATGCGTGCCGGACAAGTCATCTTCACCTATTTTCATTTTGCGGCCGACCGTGAACTGACACAGGCGCATATCGATTCGGGTGCAATCTGCATCGCCTATGAGACCGTGGCACAGCCTTCGGGAGAATTGCCGTTGCTGACCCCGATGTCCGAAGTCGCGGGGCGCATGGCGGTGCAGGAAGGCGCCAAATATCTGGAGAAGCTGCATGGCGGTCGCGGCATATTGCTGGGCGGCGTACCGGGAGTCGCTCCCGCGCATGTGCTGATTCTGGGCGGCGGGGTGGTGGGCAGCAATGCCGCCCGCATCGCGGCGGGGATGGGCGCACGCGTGACCCTGCTGGATGTATCGCTCGAACGCCTGCGTCATCTCGATGCGACCTTGCCGGCCAACGTACAGACACTGTTCTCCAACCGGCATAACCTGCTGGAGCAGTTGAGTTCAGCCGATCTTGTGATCGGTTCCGTGCTGATTCCGGGGGCTGCCGCCCCCCGCCTGATCCAGCGCTGCGATTTAAAAATCATGCAGCCCGGATCGGTGATCGTGGATGTCGCCGTGGATCAGGGCGGCTGCATCGAGACGACGCATCCCACCACCCACGAGAACCCGGTTTATACCGTCGACGGCGTGATTCACTATGCGGTTGCCAACATGCCGGGCGGCGTGCCGCGCACCTCGACTTTGGCGCTGACCAATGCCACCTTCCCGTACCTGTTGCAACTGGCGAACAAGGGCTGGAAGCAGGCGTTGCGCGACAGCCGCCCCTTGCTTTACGGGCTGAACATCGCCGAAGGGCAAATCACCTGCCGTGCGGTGGCGAATACCTTTGGCCTGCCCAGCACCGCTGCCGAAGGCTTGCTGTAGCCCGGCAGGCTGCTGAAGTTAACGCGAAAAATAGCTGTAGCGATTGCGCCCTTCGCTCTTGGCCTGATACATCGCCTGATCCGCATTTTTCAGCAACTGTTCCAGATCGCCCCCGTCTTCCGGGCAAAGCGTGATGCCGATACTGGCCGACGATTCGACTGCCAAACCGCACAGAGAATAGGGTTCGGACAGTTTCAGTATCATCTCGCCGACCACCTTATCGACATGGCTCTTGTCGATGATACGCGACAGGATCACGGTAAACTCATCTCCGCCCAAGCGCGCCACCGTATCCGACTCGCGCACGCAGCCACTGATACGGCGTGCGGCCTCCACCAGCAGCGCATCGCCCGCATCGTGACCCAGCCTGTCGTTGATTTCCTTGAACCGGTCCAGATCGATGAACATCAGCGCCATGGATAGCTTGGCCCGTGCGGCTTTCTTGATTTCCTGCCCCAGACGATCGCGGAACAGGCGGCGGTTGGGCAATGCAGTCAGCGAGTCGAAATTGGCGTGATTCCAGATCAGTTCATCGCTTCTTTTCTTCTCGGTGATGTCGGAAAAGAAGGCCAGGTGCCGGGCGATCGTTCCGTCCTCATGAAACAAAACATTGATCGTCAGCCATTCCGCGTAGAGCTCCCCGCCCTTGCGACGGTTCCATACCTCGCCCTGCCAGTAGCCGATCTTTTGCAACGAATGCCACATATCCCGGTAGAAAGCCCGATCCTGACGCCCGGAGCCCAATACGCTCGGATTTTTCCCCAGCACCTCGTCCTGTGTATAACCGGTGATCTGGGTGAAGGCCGGATTGACATTGATGATGCGGTTGTCGGCATCGCTGATCATCATCGCCTCGCTGCTGGACTCGAAGATGGTCGCTGCCAGCCGCAACTTCTCCTCATCCAGCTTGCGTTCGGTAATGTCGCGTCCCAGCACGACCAGCCCGTGACGGCTGCCATCCTCGTTGTACAGCGGAATTTTATAGGTATCGAAATACTTCTCGCCACCCTCGGGCAACGGAATGACTTCCTCGACTCGCGTCAAATTGTGCGACTGCCAGGCCTTTTCGTCCGAAGTCAGACAATTGCGGAAGGCTTCCCGGTAGATATCGTGCGTCTGCTCGGCCAGCTCAAAATCGGTCTTGCCATGATAATTTCCGGCATCCAGGCGAAACAGGTCTATCCCGCTTTGATTGGCCGTCAGCCAGTGCCCTTCGCCATCCTTGAAGCAGATGAAATCCGGGCTGGCGTTGATCAATGTACTGAGCATCTTCTCGGTGTCCCGCAGCGCCCGATAGTACTGATTGATTTTGCGGTGCGACTGACGCAACTCGAACTGGGTGATGACATGATTGGAGAGCGCTTTTAACGCCAGCAACTGCTCAGGGGTCAATTCGCGCGGCACGCGATCGATGACGCAGATGGTTCCCAGAGGATAGCCGTCGGTCGTGATCAGCGGCACGCCGGCATAAAAACGTATCTTCGGATCGGCGGCGACCAGCGGATTATCGAAAAACCGCTCGTCTTCGAGCGCATCCGGCACAACCAGAATGTCTTTATGCAGTATCGCATGCGCGCAAAAAGCCAGATCCCGGGAAGTTTCCTTGGCGTCCAGACCGACGATCGCCTTGAACCATTGGCGATCCTGATCGATCAGGCTGATTGCGGATATGGGTGTCTTGCAGATGGATGAAGCCAGTTGAACCATGCCGTCGAATTCGGCTTCAGGTTCTGTATCCAGAATGTCATAACCTCTGAGCGCATCCAGACGCTCGGACTCGTTATCTGGCAGCGGTGCAACTCTCATGATATCCCCCTACTTCACATAAACCGGTGAGCACCGGTTTTTATTCATCTTTTTATTCGTTGAGTGATTCTACTCCGGAAAACAGGATATGCAATTAAATAGCCATGCTCAAAAACCGGCTATCCATGTGAATTCCGTCGAGCGCCACTTGCCGGTGATCACGCCTGCCAAACACCGCCCCACTCCCATATTCAAAAAACAGCTAAGCAATCGAAAACTAATTGGTTCACGCCGCAGCATTGCGACGCCAGAATGCGAACCGCTGCCACTCACGGCAACTTAACCCTCACTCAAGGAGACACCATGAAATTATCGAAAATCGCCATCGCCCTGTTTGCAGGTGCGCTGTCGGCCAACAGCTTTGCTGCCGACATCAGCCTGCTCAACGTATCGTACGATCCGACCCGCGAGCTGTATCAGGAATACAACACCGCGTTTGCCAAATACTGGAAGGCCAAGACCGGCGACGATGTCACCGTCAAGGCGTCCCACGGCGGTTCAGGCAAGCAGGCCCGTTCAATCATCGACGGACTGGAAGCCGATGTCGCAACGCTTGCGCTGGCTGCCGACATCGACGCGCTGCACGACAAGGCTGATCTGGTTCCTGCCGACTGGCAGAAGCGTCTGAAGCTCAACAGTTCGCCTTATACCTCGACCATCGTGCTGCTGGTGCGTAAAGGCAACCCGAAGAACATCCACGACTGGAGCGATCTGGTCAAGCCGGGCGTGGCGGTGATTACGCCGAATCCGAAGACATCGGGCGGCGCACGCTGGAACTATCTTGCTGCATGGGGCTATGGTCTGAAACACAACAACAACGATCAGGCAAAAGCGCAAGCCTTCGTCTCCAAACTGTACGGCAATGTGCCGGTGCTGGACTCGGGAGCACGCGGATCGACCGTCACCTTTTCCGAACGTGAAATCGGCGACGTGCTGATCACGTGGGAGAACGAAGCCTATCTGGTGAAGAAGGAATTCGGCGAAGACAAGTTTGAAGTGGTGTTCCCGTCCTTGAGCATCCTGGCCGAACCGCCGGTCACCGTGGTGGACAAATACGCAGACAAACATGGCACCCGCAAGGTGGCCGAGGCTTATCTGCAATACCTGTATTCGCCTGAAGGCCAGGAAATCGCGGCGAAGAATTTTTATCGTCCGACCGATGCCAAAGTGGCTGCCAAATATGCAAAGCGCTTCCCCAAGCTTAACCTGATCACGATCGACGAAGTGTTCGGCGGCTGGACCAAGACCCAGAAGACGCATTTTGCAGATGGCGGCGTGTTCGACCAGATCTACAGCAAGAAATAGGAGCAATCATGTCACACCAACTTGCCGAATTGAAGCTCATGCTGCGCAATAACCTGTTCCTCGATCTTGATGAACACGCATTGAGAGACAACAAACCGGAAGGGTTGGTGTGCAGTTTTCTGGGGATGCGTCTGGCAAGCGCGTATCAACCGATCTTTCGTTTAAACGGCGAAGTCTCGGGACGCGAGGCCTTGCTGCGCGCATCGTCGATCATTCACGGCGTATTGACACCGGAGACCGCTTTCGAGCTGGCGCATGAAGCACGCCGACTGGTGCAGTTCGACCGTCTGGTACGCACCCTGCATCTGCTGGGCTATTCACGCGGTTTTGACGAACAGGAACTGCTGTTTCTGAATGTGCATCCGCGCCTGTTGACCAGCGTCAGCGATCACGGCCGCACCTTCGAGCAGATATTGCATTACTACTCGGTGCCTACCTCGCGTGTGGTAATCGAAATCAAGGAATCGGCCATCGAAAGCGATGAGCGACTCAGGGAGGCGGTGAACAATTACCGCAGCCTGGGTTACAGAATCGCGGTCGATGATTTCGGCGCGGCACATTCGGGAATCGCCAGGATTAATAACCAGCAACGTCGCTATGACAGTCTGGTGTCGGATAATCACGAACTCGATCGCGTGCTCTCGCTTGCACCCGACATCGTCAAACTTGACGGTGCGGTGATACAGGCGGCTGAACAGACGAGCGCGGCAGCGGCGGTCATCCACGGGCTGGTCAATATTTTTCACGGCATAGGTGCAGAGGTCGTCATCGAAGGCATCGAAACGGCGGCTCAACTGGCAATCGCGCAGGACACCGGCGCCGATTTGCTGCAAGGCTACTACCTGAGTTATCCGCATTTTGTCGCAGAGCCACGGGGGCATCTTTGTCCAACGGGCAAGCCCGTCCCCTCTCCCCAACCCTCCCCCGCGTTGCACGGGAGGGAGCAAACGATTCGCTGCGCGAAATTGACAATAAACGAGCGCTTAGCCGCATAGGTTTTCTCTCCTCTCTGAGTACTCAGCTTTCAGGGGCAGGCGACTGCCCCTGTTTTTTCGGACACCATTAATAACAAAACGGATTAAATGATGAACCCAGTGACAGGTAAATTAATCACCTTCCCGGATCCCCAGCAGATCAGCCTGTCCATCCGGGCAAGCGCGCTGATTTTCGCCGATCCTGAATCGCAAAAGCTGCTGGCGCTAATCGACCGTATCGCGCCCAGCAATGCTACGGCCTACATCAGGGGCGAAACCGGCACAGGCAAGGAACTGGTCGCCAGGCACATCCATTCCATGAGTTCGCGCAGCAACGGTCCCTTCGCCGCGATCAACTGCGGCGCTTTTTCCGAAACGCTGGTCGAAAGCGAGTTGTTCGGCTATGAGCGCGGCGCATTTACCGGGGCCGTCTCGTCCAAGACCGGCTGGTTCGAAAGCGCCAACGGCGGCACGCTGTTCCTCGACGAAATCGGCGACTTGCCGCTCTCGACCCAGGTCAAACTGCTGCGTGTATTGCAGGAGCGTGAAATCGTGCGCATCGGCTCGCGCAAGGCGACACCGATCGATGTCCGCCTGATAGCCGCCACCAATGTGAACCTTGAAGAAGCGGTCAAGGCCGGACGTTTTCGCGAAGATCTGTATTACCGGATCAACGTCGTGCCGATCCAGCTGGCCCCGTTGCGGGAGCGAACAGGAGACATTCTGCCGCTGGTCGAACACTTCATTTCCATCTACAAGAATCGACTGCACACCGCAGAACCCGTGCTGCACCCGGATACACTCCGTTTGCTGCATGAATATCCGTGGCCGGGCAACATCCGCGAACTGGAAAACACCATACACCGCGCACTGCTGGTCTGCGACGGCAATGTGCTGCACCCTGCGAATCTCAACCTGCCCCATATCCAGACATCGAGTTCGGCGTTAATGGCCGCAACCAAGCAATTTATTGCCGAAAACTGCCCGCTGGAAAAAGTATTTGCTCAACTATTCGATAAAGGACATGAGGAGCTGCACGACATGGTGATGCGCAAACTGATCGTTCAGGCTTACGAACATTCCCGCCTGAACCAGGTTCAGGCTGCAAAACTGCTGGGCATCAGCCGCAATGTGCTCAGAACCCAACTGAAGAATTTCGGCATCATCGAATAGCTTTCAGAAGAAACGCCACGTCCATGCAGCGATTAATCGTTACATGGCCGTTTGACGTTACGCCGGATAGCAGAGCGCGCCCCCCGTACGATAATGATTTTCAGCAGCAGTTTCCGGTTCAGCGGCCTGATCAGCCCTGTTTGTTTCAGAAAATTCCCGCAATACGGCTTCCTTGATCGAGGTGAACTCCGCTCCGGCGCGATTGCGCTCCCTTGCCAGCGGCACATCGATAACTCGCTTGATGCGCCCCGGGCGCGGCTGCATCACGACGACACGGTCGCCGAGATAAACCGCCTCTTCCACATCGTGCGTGACCAGAATCATCGTGATTCCTTCCTTTTCCCAGATGCGCTGCAATTCATTTTGCAATCGAACCCGAGTAAACGCATCCAGCGCGCCGAATGGCTCGTCGAGCAGCAACACTTCGGGGCGATTGACCAGAGCGCGTGCAATCGCGACCCGCTGCGACATCCCGCCCGACAGCTGGTACGGATAGGTGCCGGCAAAATCCTTCAGGCCGACCAGTTCGATATGCTCCTGTACCGACTTGCGCTTTTCTTCTGCGGATAGCTTGGTATTATTGAGCAGTCCGATGTTGATGTTCTGTTCCACGGTCAGCCAGGGGAAAAGCCGGTGCTCCTGAAATACGATGCCCCGCTCCAGGCTGGTTCCAACGATGCGATTACCATCGAGAAAAATGTCGCCCTGATAATCATCCTCCAGACCGATAATTAGCTTGAGCAGGGTCGATTTACCGCAGCCGCTGGAACCGACGATGCTGACGAATTCGCCCGGTTTGATGGCAAGTGAAATGTTTTCCAGCACAGGTAACGATGCGCCCCGTACCTGATACTGTTTGTTCAACGCCTTGATTTCGAGTGTTGCTGCGTGAGCCATGATGTTCTCCTGATAGATAGTTTGCGTCCGCTAAACCCTGTCGCCGCGCCAGATTAGAAGCCTGGATTCGATGCGCCGTGCGATGTAATTGAAAAATGCGCCGACCAGGCCGATCGACAGCATGCCGAACACGATCAGTCCGACATTAAAAGCCGCGCGCCC
>JBAZCE010000002.1:0-58779 GCA_041671105.1 Gallionella sp. | reverse complement strand
AAGCATGAGCGATATCGGCATCTATCCTGTCGAATACCGGCTCCCCCCAGCCCACCGGCACGTTGTGGGCTACCACGGCGAGCCTGGCACCGATGGAATCGCCGGATTTACGTAAGCTATCCATGTAGTCTTCCAGCGTCTGAACCACATCCGCATTCGGTGCAAAAAAGGCATTGCCGCCCACATCGTCCCAGCATTTGAAGGGCACATCGATTTCACCCAACTGAGCCAGGTAGCCGCGCACCAGCACGCCGTAGCGCTCAGCCAGCCATTTCTTCGCAATCGCCCCGGCAGCCACGCGCGCCGCCGTTTCACGCGCAGATGAACGCCCGCCGCCACGATGGTCGCGGGTACCGTATTTTTGCGTGTAGGTGTAATCGGCATGACCGGGACGGAAAGTCTCGCTGATATTGCCGTAATCCTTGCTGCGCTGATCTTCATTGCGAATCAGGAGCGCGATGGGCGTACCGGTGGTCTTGCCTTCGAACACCCCCGAGAGAATTTCCACGGTATCCGATTCGCGACGCTGCGTGACATGACGAGAGGTGCCGGGTTTGCGTCGATCCAGATCGTGCTGAATGTCGGCTTCGCATAGCGCCAATCCCGGCGGACAACCGTCCACCACGCAGCCGATCGCCGCGCCGTGCGACTCGCCGAATGAAGTCACTGTAAAAAGGGTACCGAATGTGTTTCCTGACATGGCGTATCTCGCAAAAAGAGTGCGCGGAGTTTAACATGACGGCGCATTCTAAAAAATGCCGTCGAAGCCATTACATTACCTGGGATTAAACCGACTATGCTAATCGACACGCACTGCCATCTGGACGCCGCAGAATTCGGCGAAAATCAAACCGCGCTGCTGCAAGCCGCACAAGCTGCCGGAGTCAGCCGCATCGTGGTGCCATCGGTATCCGTCGACAATTTTTCCGCAGTACAAAAACTTTGTGAAAATTACCCCGACTGTTTTCCGGCTTACGGCATACACCCGATGTTGGTGGATGATGCGACCGATCAAGACCTTGTTATCTTGCGCGACTATCTGGGTGCGCATCATCCGCTTGCAATCGGTGAAATCGGACTGGATTTTTTCATAGAACATTACGATCAGGCGAGGCAGGAACACTACTTCGCCGAACAACTCAGCCTGGCACGCGAATTCGATCTGCCGGTGCTGATCCATAGCCGAAAGGCAATGGACACCGTCCTCAAGCACCTGCGCATATTTTATGGAGGCGGCGGCCTCACTTCGTCAGGCTCAGGACAGGCTTCGGTGAAGCTCAAGACTGGGATCGTACACGCCTTCAGCGGCAGTCGACAGCAAGCGGACGAATTCATCAGGCTGGGTTTTAAACTGGGTTTCGGCGGCGCCGCGACCTACCCGCGCGCCACGCGATTGCGCGACCTTGCCGCAACCTTGCCGCTCTCCTGCATCGTACTGGAGACCGATGCGCCCGACATGCCGCCTGAATTTATCGAAAGGGGACAACCCAACAAGCCGGAATACCTGCCGCGCATCGCGCAGATACTGGCGGGTCTGCGCGGCATTACGCCGGATGAGCTTGCAACGGCTACGACAGAAAACGCCTTGAGTGTCCTGAATCTGCCAAGACCGCTATAATCCCGGCATGAAAAATACCATAGCCCCCCAATTCGAACGCACCCACATCCTGATCGGCGATGAAGGCATCAGCAAACTCGCCGGAAAACACGTCTTCATCGCAGGCTTAGGCGGCGTAGGTTCCTACTGCACCGAAGCGCTGGCACGCGCCGGCATCGGCCGCCTCACCTTGCTCGATCACGACGTAGTCGCAGTCAGCAACATCAACCGCCAGTTACCCGCGCTCTTGTCCACCGTCGGACAGTCGAAAGCCGAACTGATGAAAGCGCGCATTGCCGATATCAATCCCGATTGTGTCGTCACGCTGATACGCACTTTTTTGGGCCCGGAAAATGTCCACGAGTTGGTGCCGGATGACTGCGATTTCGTGATCGACTGCATCGATTCGATGAACTGCAAAGTCGCACTGGTCGCCCACAGCGTAACGCTGAAACTGAACGTCGCATCGAGCATGGGCGCCGGCAACAAGCTGGACCCCTCGCGCATCCGGGTCGCCGATATCAGCGCAACCAGCGTCTGTCCGCTGGCACGTGAGATGCGCAAACACCTGCGCGACGCGGGCATCAAACAAGGCGTACTGACGGTGTATACCGACGAGAATCCCAGACCGCCGCTTCCCCCTCAACCCGTCAACAGAGGTCGCCCGCGTGCGGTCAACGGCACGATCAGTTATATGCCGCCGCTGTTCGGCTACATGCTCGCGGGCGCGGTGCTCAACAAACTGCTGGTGGAATGACGCCGGGTCGATGTTTAATTTCCTGCAACGCCCCGAACGAGTAATCGGCTTGCTGTTGGTACTGGTGCTGCATGGCGTGGTGCTGTACGGACTGTGGCGCTATCGCGCCGACATCGCGCCGGAGAAAGTGGTTTTCCTGACGATGGTCACACCGAACGCCGTGCACCAGCCGCCCCGTGCGGAACCACGTCAGCCGCAGCCGGCCAAAGCGTTGCCGCACACACCCGAGCCCGTACACTTGCAACCCGAACCATCAGCATCACCCGCAGTTGCGATGCCTGCCGCACCTGCCGCACCTGCCGCACCTGCCGCACCTGCCGCACCTGCCGCACCTGCCACACCTGTAGCACCGGCAATGCAAGAACCCGCTCAGCCGGTCACGCTGCCCGGCGAACTCTCGGTCAATTGCCCGGAGCGCACGCCGCCATCTTATCCCGCACTGTCGCAACGACTGGGCGAGCAAGGACGGGTCGTGTTGAGGGTGGAACTGGATGAGGACGGGCGCGTATCCGGTGCCGCCGTCAAAACGCACTCCGGCTTCATACGCCTGGATGAAGCCGCGTTAAGTGCCGTAAAAACATGGCATTGCAAACCCGCAAGGCGCAATGGCCTGACTGTGCCCGCGGTTGCCTTGCAGCCATTCAGCTTTACTTTAGAGGATAGATGATGGAACAGAGCATGGGACTTGCCCATTTCATCTCACAGAGCGATGCACTCGGCATCGGAGTGCTGTTGCTGCTGCTGGCGCTGTCGGTTGCAAGCTGGTATTTGACGATCACCAAGGCACTTGAGAACGTTGCGGCGCAAAAACGCGCCGATGCATTTCTGAAGAAATTCTGGCAGGCCTCTTCATTGCAGGAGATGCAGGCGACACTGAGCGCTGCGGACGACGACAATGCCTTTTCCAATCTGGCACGACAAGCGCTGGCGGTCAGCCTTGGCAATCAGTGCGGAGTCGAAAAAATGCTGGCGGCGGGTGGCATGGCCGAATATCTGACGCGCGTGCTGCGCAATGGCATCGATCAGGAATCGACCCGAATCGAACACGGCCTGACGGTGCTCGCATCTGCCGGTTCTGCCGCACCCTTTGTCGGGCTTTTCGGCACGGTTTGGGGCATTTATCACGCGCTGGTGCAAATCGGCATGAGCGGTCAGGGCACGCTGGACAAGGTAGCAGGGCCGGTAGGCGAGGCGCTGATCATGACGGCGGTAGGTCTTGCGGTTGCAATTCCGTCCGTGCTGGCCTACAACTCATTCACCCGGCGCAACCGGATCTGGCTGGCGAAACTGGACGCCTTCGCGCATGATCTGTACGTACTGATGACAATCGGCGACAAGAAAGCTTAATCGTGTCGGACTGAAGTCCGACCTACGATCAAATTGCAGGTCGGGTTTTAACCCGACGATCCAAAGGAAAAATTATGGCATTCGGACATTTTGATTCGCGCAAGGGGCCGATGACGGAAATCAATGTCGTGCCGCTGGTGGACGTGATGCTGGTGCTGCTGGTGATCTTCATTATCACCGCACCGCTTTTGACCAACTCGGTAAAGATCGATTTACCGAAGGCGTCGAGCAATGCCAACACCGGCAAAACAGCACATATCGAATTTTCCATACGCGAGGATGGCCAATTCTTCTGGAACGGCGAGCTGATCGACGCGTCTGCGCTGCCGGTACATTTTGCAGCGGAAGCCAAAAAACAGCCGCAACCCGAACTGCACATCCACGCCGATCGCCTGGCGCATTACGAACTGATCGCTCAGACGATGTCGGCGGCGTCGAATGCAGGCATAACCCGTATCGGTTTCGTCACCGATCCTGTTCATTAACGAATTCCGCCTGCTACCTGTGCTAGAATCCGCGCCGCTTTGAGGTGCTTGTCTGGCAGCAGATGAGTTAAACGGGAAGCAGGTGCGAGAATATTCTCCATGCCTGAGCTGCCCCCGCAACAGTAAACGAGGGTTGATATGCCATTACGCCACTGTGAGCAATCATGGGAAGGCGGCAAATCAAGACTTGTGAGCCCGGATACCGGCCTGAAAGTATCGGTACGGGAGATGTGCGGGCGGCATATCGGGACACTTTCGAACGGCATCGCCGTTTACGTTCTGCGCACGCATATTTCCTGATTAATCACATTCCAACGGGGACGCTTGGAATTTACTCAGGAAATCACTATGCATCAGAAAATTATCACTCTCGCACTGTTCGGTGCGATCACCTTGCCCGCTTATGCTGAAATTTCCAGCCTGAACGAAATCGTCGTCACTGCGACACGCATGCCGCAGCGACTGGACAAGACCATCGCAGATACCACCGTTTTAAACGAACAGGACATCCGTAAGTCGGGCGCTGCCGACGTGTCGACGCTGCTGCGCTCGATAGCCGGTGTGGAAATAGCGCAGTCGGGCGGACTGGGTTCAACCGCCAGTATCTACATGCGCGGTACCGAAGCAAAACAGGTACTGGTGCTGCTCGATGGCGTCCGCATCAATTCCGCTACGACAGGCATGACCGGCATCGAACACATCATGCTGGAGAACATCGAACGTATCGAAATCGTGCGCGGCAACGTCAGCAGCCTGTACGGTTCCGAGGCAATCGGCGGCGTGATCCAGTTATTCACAAAACACGGACAGGGCGTACCCGCCTTCAATGCCAACGCGGGTTTAGGCAATCACGGCACGCAGCGTTTTGCCGCAGGATATTCAGGCGCCGTGAATGACACTTCGTTCAGCGTCAATGCGGGCAGTGTCAAAACCAACGGCGTATCGGCAATCAATCCGCTGTTGGCACCAAAAGCCAATCCGAACAATAACGGCTACGACAACAATACCGTCGCTGCGCAGATCAAACACGCCATCAACGCGGATCATTCACTCGCAGCCTCGCTGTTCAGCACGCGCGGCAACATCTCGATAGACAATGCCTTCGGCGTGCCGACTTCGATTTATAACGTCATCGAAAACATCAACAAGCTGTCGCTGGCCTCCGACAATCAAATCAACAAAATGTGGCACAGCCAGCTTCGCCTGGCGCAAGGAACCGACGACAGCCACTATTACACCAATGCGCTGCAGACCTCGCGCTATCAAACCAGGAGCAATCAGTTTACCTGGCAGAACAATCTGTTCATTGCCGACGGCCAACAGTTGCATCTGGCGGCGGAACATCTGGCTCAGGCGGTCACATCCACCGTGCTGTTTTCACAGAACTCACGCAACGTTAACAGCCTGTTGGGCGGCTATAGCGGGGAGTATGGAACACAGCAGGTACAGCTGAATTTGCGTCAGGATCGCTACTCCGATTTCGGCACGGCGAACACCGGCTTGCTGGGATACGGATTGACCTTCTCGGACAGCTGGCGCGCAACAGTCAGCCTAAGCAATGCCTTCAAGGCGCCGACCTTCAACGACATGTACTGGCCGCTGGCATTTGGTTATCAGGGCAATCCCAACTTAAGGCCTGAACGCTCATATAACAAGGAAATCGGGCTGCACTATGCCGCCGGTGACCAGCGTGTGGACGCGATCTATTTCGACAATCGCATTCAGGATCTGATTTCCCTCAATGCCTCCTTTACGACGGTGACCAACATCAATCAGGCGCGCATCGACGGCCAGGAGCTCAGCTACACGGGGGACTTCGGCAACAAGCATCTGAAAGCCAGCGCAACCTTCCAGAATCCGCGCGATACCGCCACCGGCCTCGTGCTACCCCGTCGTGCAAAGGAATTTGCCAGCGTTGCCGCATCTCATGATTTCGAGACGTGGAACATGGGTGCAGAAGTGAGATACAGCGGCGTGCGTCAGGACGGCATACACACCCTGGCGGCCTACCAGCTGCTCAACCTGACGACGCGTTATCAGATCGACAAGAATCTGAACCTGTCTGCACGCATCGACAATCTGTTCAACCGGAATTACCCGGAAGTTTACAGCTACAACACCCCGGGCCGCACGCTGTTCGTAGGCTTGAGCTACCAGCAGTAACAACGGCAATTTCCGTCGAAACACGTCTTATGATAAGGTAGGCGTGTTTCGACATACCAACAGGAGTTATTAAATGAATACGATACAAAACAAGTCCTTCGCGCTGTGCACACTACTGATCGCCCTGATGGCCGCGACACGCATGCACCATTTCGGTAGCAGCCTGCATTTGCCCGATGCCTCGCTTGCGGTTTTCTTGCTGGCGGGATTTCTGATTTCAAGTCCGCTGCTGCTGGGCGCGCTGTTCGTCGAAGCGGCAGCGCTCGATTACGTGGCGATCACCCATCTTGGCGTGGACGACTACTGCATCACGCCGGCCTACTGGTTTTTGATTCCGACCTATGCGGCACTTTGGTTTGCCGGTCGCCACGCCGCGCGCGTTCATCAGAACAACCTGCGCGGCCTCGGCATGTTCTCAGCGATCTCGTTCGCGGCAGTCAATGTGGCCTTTCTTATCTCCAACGGCTCGTTCTACCTGTTTTCCGGAAAATTTGCCGACGTGACAGTGGCTCAATACGCGGCACGCATCGCACAATACTATCTGCCCTACGTTTCAGGCGCAGTGGTTTATCTGGTGCCGGCCGTAATGCTGTACGTGTTGTTCACCCGCAATACTACTGCGACGAAGCATGCCTGATAAAGGTGCACAGCACCAAAAGCGCATGGAGCGCAAGAAGGCGGTTGTCGATGCATCGATTGCAAAATCAGATGGGGACAAGGGACTGATACTGATTCTGACCGGCAACGGCAAGGGCAAGTCCAGCTCCGCATTCGGCATGGTCGCGCGCTCCCTAGGCTATGGCCACAAAGTTGGCGTTGCGCAATTTATCAAGAGCCGTCACGACACGGGTGAGGAGAAGTTTTTAGGCTCACAGCCCGGCGTAACCTGGCATGTGCTGGGGGACGGCTTCACCTGGGATACGCAAAATCGCGATGCGGATATCGCAACCGCCAGGCGCGGCTGGCAGGTCGCTCAAACGATGCTGAAGGATGCCTCCCTGCATCTGGTGGTGCTCGACGAACTCACTTATCTGCTCAATTTAGGCTACCTTGACGCGCAACAGGTGTTAGACGATCTTGCCGCCAGACCCGCCATGCAGCACGTGGTGATCACCGGGCGCGCAGCCTCAGACGCGTTGCTGGAAATCGCCGATACCGTCAGCGAGATCGCGGACATCAAACATGCTTTTCGCGCCGGCATTCGCGCCCAGCCCGGCATAGACCTGTAGTGCGCAGCTGCCCCGCCCTGCTGATCAGTGCGCCGGCCTCCGGGCAAGGCAAGACCACCGTCACGGCTGCCATCGCGGCTTATCATCGCAGTCTGGGGCGGGAAGTGCGGGTGTTCAAGACCGGCCCCGACTTTATCGACCCTACGATACATGAGAAGGCATCCGGCCACCCCGTCTATCAGCTCGATCTGTGGATGGGGGGCGAGGCGCACTGCAGAAACTTGCTCTACAGGGCAGCATGTACAGCCGATCTGATTCTGATCGAAGGCGTGATGGGGCTGTTCGACGGCGCCCCGTCGAGCGCCGATCTGGCTAAAAAATTCGGCGTTCCAATCCTGGCTGTGATCGATGCGGGTGCGATGGCGCAGACTTTCGCCGCGATCGCCTGCGGCTTATCGCAACTCGACCCCGGGCTGCCCTTTTACGGCGTAGTCGCGAACCGCGCCGGCAGCACGCGCCACGCGCAAATGCTCACCGAAAAATTGCCCGTCGCATTGAAGTTTTGCGGCGCATTGCCGCGCAGCAATGCAATCAATTTGCCTGAGCGCCACCTCGGACTGTTGCAGGCATCCGAGTTGCCTGACATCGATGAGCGCATCGCTCAGGCCGCCAAAATCTGGGCCGAACACGGGGATACCAGCCTGCCCTCTGCCGTGGCATTTTCACCTTCATCGCATGCGGAACCCGTGCCCCGCTTATTGGCAGGCGTAAAAATTGCCGTGGCACACGACGCGGCCTTTTCTTTCCTGTATCGCGCAAATCTCGACCTGTTGCGCGAACTGGGGGCAGAGCTGCGCTTCTTCTCGCCACTCGACGACAGTTGCCTGCCTGCAGCGGACAGCCTTTACCTGCCCGGCGGCTACCCCGAACTGTACTTGTCGCAACTGGCTGAAAATACCGCGATGCTGAATGCGATACGCGCACACCATGCAGCGCAAAAACCGATACTCGCCGAGTGCGGCGGCATGTTGTATACCCTGCAGACACTCACCGATAAGGAAGGAAATTCCGCAAGTCCGCTGGGCCTGATGAAAGGCGCGGCTGCCATGCAGAAAAACTTGAGCGCACTCGCGCTGCAAAGCGTCACCCTGCCGCAAGGCAACTTGCGCGGACACACCTTCCACTACTCACAACTCACAACCGACCTGATCCCGATTGCGACAGGGGAATGTCCGAACGGGGGCGCGACTGCCGAGGCGGTGTATCAGCAACAGCGCCTGACGACTTCCTACATTCATTTTTATTTCCCGTCCGATCCGGTTGCTGCGGCGGGATTATTCTTACCATGAGCCACCGCTACTCTGACGCCGAGCGTGCCGTCGTTTATCGCGTGATTGCCGAGCGGCGCGACATGCGCCACTTTCAATGCGACGCGGTTCCCCCTGAAGTATTGCAGCGCGTGTTGCTCGCGGCACATCAGGCGCCCAGCGTCGGCCTGATGCAACCCTGGCGATTTATCAGAATCAGCGACAAAGCCCTGCGGGAACAGATTCACGCGCTGGTGGACGCGGAACGTCATCTGACCGCCGAAGCGCTGGGTGAGCGGGATAGCGAATTTATGCGACTTAAAGTCGAAGGCATCAAAGACTGCGGCGAGCTGTTGGTGGCGGCACTGATGGACAGGCGCGAATCACACGTGTTCGGCCGCCGCACCCTGCCTGAAATGGATATGGCCTCGGTTGCCTGTGCGATCCAGAACATGTGGCTGGCCGCGCGCGCCGAAGGTCTGGGCATGGGCTGGGTATCGCTGTTCGACCCGCTGGCGCTGGCAAAATTACTGGCTATTCCGTCGGGCGGGAAACCGGTCGCGATACTCTGTCTGGGACAAGTCGAACAATTCTACACCGCACCGATGCTGCAACTGGAAGGCTGGCGCACCCCGCAACCGCTTAGCGAACTGCTGTTCGAAAACAGCTGGGGCAGTGCAGTTTAAGCGAGGAGAGAGTGCTGCGAATCCATCCATTTTCTTGCGGATCAGCCTTCCCGGTTCCTCATGTGATCGGCGACCTTGGATAACGCATCCGATAAATTTTGACGTAACGCCGCGTCTTCCACCACTTCTTTCAGAGCGCCACGGTTTCGGGGTCCATGGTAAAACAGGGGAGAAAATATGAGATCAGGTAAAAATTATTCAAAAAATACTTGAAAATTCAAGCGGGATGTTCAGGTCTAACATTCCAACATTTTTGTTGGAATGTTAGACCTGACCCTGCCTCTGTGACCCTGCCTCTGCACCCCGCTTGCCCCCTCTCCCCAGCCCCTCGCCCGCACGCGGGCGAGGGTGATAAGGTATCGTTATGCGATGATCACGCGACTAACATGGTCACCGCGTAGATCAGCAGGCCGAACAGGCCGCCGACCAGCGTGCCGTTGATGCGGATGAACTGCAAATCGCGGCCCAGATACAGTTCGATCTGGCGGGACATGTATTTGTCGTCCCAGTTAGCGAACTCTTCGCGAATCAGCTCCCCGATGACGCCCTTGTTGGCGTTGGCAGCCCGCACCAGAGACGCCTGAATCTGATCATTGAGCCAGCTGCGGATCTCCTCATTGCCGGCCAGATAGTGCTCCAGCTCGACAACCAGATTCGCGATTTTGTCGGCGATCACCGAATCAGGATGCGACAAATCGAGCACCACCCAGTCGCGAAACTGGCCCCACAGCGATTCGATCTGCAGGCCGAACTCGGGGTGATTCAACAAGGTGCTTTTCCGGCTGTCCACCCAGTCGCGCAATTCGGAATCCTGTTGCAGGCGGGATATGTAATTTTTGACCTGTTCGTCGAATTCCAGATAAAGCGCATTGCCCTCATCTTCTGCAGCCGCGCGCAGTTTATTGACGACCGCCGCACGTATGGTCGGTACGAACGGCTCTATCATGCTTTGCACAAAAGAGTTGTCGCTCCATCCCTTGATGAAGGCGGAAATCTTTTCCGTGTTGTCAGGACTCTCGACATAGTCGGCGAAGCGGTTCAGTCCGCCGTGTAAAATTTTGCGATGGCTCTGATTTCGCGTGACCAGCTCAAAACCGCTGACCATGAATCCGGACAGATCTATTTCCTGCAACTTGTTGCGGGCGGCCCGCGCAATGAAATCGTGGATACGCCTGTCATCCAGCGCCCGCACGCCATAACCTGCCGCCTTGTTGAGATAGCCGGCGACACGCTCCCGATTCAAGGGCAACCATTGCGACAGATGCAGCGCCGCATCGTAACGCTGCAGGCGTTGCCCGATGACTTCAGCGCTCAAAAACTGCCCCACCACGAAATCGGCCAGACTGTTTGCGATGCTGAGCTTGTTGCGGGGAATAATCGCCGTATGAGGAATGGGGATGCCCATAGGATGACGAAACAGCGCGACCACGGCGAACCAGTCCGCCAGCGCACCGATCATCGCGGCTTCTGCAAAAGCCGCCAGGTAGCCTAAGGCATACACCCGTCCGATCACATATAAGCAGGCAGCAAAAGCCAATAGTCCGGCTGCAATCCATTTCATTCTGGCAAGTTCTCTCTGTCGCTTTGCGGCGTGTACGGCATGTTCTGTCATGTTTTAGCTACCCAAAATATCGTTTGTAAAAATACGGCGCAGGGTAAATACCCAGTCTGTAACGCGTGATGATGTGACATATACCTGTTGCGTGCAAGCGGTTGTATACACGGGCTGCAAAAATCCTGCTAATCTTGCGTCTGACTATTAAACTCCGGGAAAAACCATGCGCAATGTCGTTCTGTACGGTGCAGAAAATCACAAATTTGTTCTGCTCAACGAAAGCGAACCGGGCGAAGAAGACGGCGTCAGATCCAATCAGTATCTGGTAGTGCACGACGATTGCGGCGTATTGCTGGATCCGGGCGGCTTCGGGGTGATGCCCCGCGTGCTGGCCGAAATGCTGCGCTACATCTCGCCCGACAAACTAAAAGGGATTGTTCTGTCTCATCAGGACCCGGATATCGTCGGCGGCATTTCAACCTGGCTGGAGCTCTCCGACGCCTCGGTGTACGTCTCGCGTATCTGGACACGCTTTTTACCGCATTACGGCATACGCGGCATGCACCGTTTCATCGGCGTGCCGGATGAAGGCATGCTGTATAAAGTATGCGACGGCTTTGAGCTGCAACTGGTTCCGGCGCATTTCCTGCATTCGGAAGGCCAGATCAATGTCTATGACCCGATATCGAAGATTCTCTTCACCGGAGACATCGGCGCTGCGATGTTGCCCGTCGAACAAGACTATGCCTATGTGGACAACTTCAACGATCATCTGCCCTATATCGAAGAATTTCACCGTCGCTACATGTGCTCCAACAAGGCCGCCAGAATCTGGGTTGAGGCCATCTCGAAACTCGACATTGTGTGCATCGCCCCGCAGCATGGCCCGGTCTATCGCGGTCAGGCCGTACAGGATTTTCTGAACTGGTTTAAGGAGCTGCAATGCGGGGTAGATTTAATGACAGGAAGCGGTTGTTTCAAGGCGAAGGATTAGCATGAGTTCGATTCTGTCGGTAGCTCCCCAGGGAATCGAAGAGCTGCGTTACCAGGGCCTGGTGCGTTTTGCCCAACTGCTGGAAAATCAGACGCGAACCCGGTTATCCTCCGGGAATGTAAACAGCCTGACGCAAGTCGTCAACAGCGAAATACAGCACACCTTGCAGGATTGCATCGAGTTGCTGCAAGACGATACCGACAAGGCGCAGGTGGTTGCGCGCCTGCAAAGCCTGAATGCCCGCACAGCACGATTGAACGACACCATGTCGCTGCTGCTGGCAGAGCATGATCGGCAATGGAACGACAATGAGAGCCACCTGAAACATCTGATGCTCGACTTTGGCGCAACAGTCGAGAATCTGGCGGGGACGCTGATCGAGAAGGATCTGCTCGAAAGGCAGAGCAATGTGCTGCAGAGCATCATCATTTCCCACGAAAAAGTCACGCAATGGAAGCTGTTCGTGCAGGAGATCCTGGCAGGATTTCACACGGTATTTCCATTCAACTTCTTCTTCATTGCCTTTGCCGAAGAGCACGGTCTGTCCCTGTACCTGTATTTCCTGGGCGACTACACCGACGAAGTCAAACTGCTGGTACGCAAGAAGCTGGCGCATGAAATGCTGGCTCAACTCAAATTGCCTGGCGACGCGCTGCTGGATATCGAAGAATTCCATATTCCCGCCTGCGGACAATCCGGGATCATCGACGACATCAAGCTAATCACCGTTTCCGTCCCCGATCTTGAGGTGCTCAACCTCGCAGGCCTGCTGGGCGTCGCCTACGGGTCGGTGCAAAAACTGACGCAACAGGAAGCAAGCGTGATCCGTTCGATTCTGGCCGTGATGGTGATGGTGGTAGGATCGAGCAAGGCTTTGAGCCGCACCATGGCCGAGCTTGAATACTATTCGACTCACGATCCGCTGACCGGCCTTTACAACCGCCGCTACTTCAACGACATGCTCGAATATGAAATCGGGCGCTCGGAGCGTCACCAGCATGAGTTTTCGATATTGATGCTCGATCTGGATGATTTCAAGGACATCAACGACACCTACGGACACCCGTGCGGTGACGCGGTTCTGATCGGCGTGGCGGATGCGATGCGCGCGGCGATGCGCAAGGGCGATCTGGCGACCCGTATCGGCGGCGATGAATTTGCGATTATCCTGACCGAGACCAACAAGGACGGCGGCATGATCGTCGCCGAAAAGTTGCGAACGGAATTGCATGACTTCGTGTTTCATGCGCCGGACGGCAAGAACTTCCACATCACGACTTCGATCGGTCTGGTCACCTATCCGGGCGATGCGGAAAACTTAAGCGACCTGATGTCTGGCGTGGATCTTGGCCTGTATCGCGCCAAGGAGCTGGGCAAAAATGCAGTTTGCAGCGTCGATACCGCCGTTGAAAAAATCCAGGAAACCCGGACTATCCGGGATCAGGCCGAAACACTGCGCAGCGCATTGCACGAAGGACGCATCGTTCCGTACTTTCAGCCCATTATCGACTGCAAGACCGGGAAGATTTTTGCTTATGAAACACTTGCGCGACTCTGCGAGCCGAATGGTGAAACGGTGTCGGCGGCGATGTTCATCGAGACGCTGGAAAAATACGGCTTGGGGCGGGAACTGGACAGGATTATCATCGACCGTGCGCTGCACGCACTGAAAGAACGCATCGACCAGGGCGATAACACCACAAAGCTGTTCGTCAACTTGTCTGCTCAGGAAATCCAGGGACGAGGTATTTTAGGCTTTGCTGAAAACCTGTGTCAGGAGATCGGTATACCGCCCAGCAACCTGGTATTCGAAATACTGGAGCGCGACGCCATCGGCGATATGACACACATGAGAAAGTTTCTCACTGAACTGAGGAAGAAAGGCTTCTCATTCGCACTGGACGATTTTGGCAGTGGTTACAACTCGTTCCATTATCTGCGCGAGTTGCATTTTGACTTCGTCAAGCTGGACGGTGCTTTTGTGCGCAACGTCCTCAATTCCAAGATCGACTATGCGCTGGTCAAAAATTTAAGCTGCCTGTGCCAGGACCTCGGGATACTGATGGTGGCCGAATTCATCGAATCGAAGGAGATCATGGAAGCCATACAATCCATGGGGATTGAGTACGCGCAGGGCTATCATCTGGGCATGCCCAGAGCGAGCATGGGCTAAGGTTCATCACCCGAAGCCGCGTCATTGGCAGTAAAATCAGCGGCATCAACGTTGCGCAAACGCCTTAAAATACGCAATGCATTGATTATGCAAATTTAACACTAAAACAGAACACACCATGCGCTACTGGCTGATGAAATCCGAACCCGCCGACGTCAGCATTGACGATCTTGCGACCTTCCCCGAACAAAGCGTGGCCTGGTACGGCGTGCGCAATTATCAGGCGCGCAACTTCATGCGCGACCAGATGACGATCGGCGACGGTGTGCTGTTTTATCACTCCAATTGCAAAATACCCGGCATCGCCGGGATCGCCAGCGTTGCCAGCACCGCCTATCCCGACGCCACGCAATTTGACCGGAACAGCAAATACTTCGATGAAAAGGCCACGCAGGAGACGCCGCGCTGGTTCAACGTGGATGTGCAGCTAGTCAAAAAAATCGAACTGATTCCGCTGACCGAATTGCGACGCCATCCGGAGCTTGCGAAGATGCGCACCCTGCAACAGGGCAATCGCCTGTCCATCACCCCGCTCGATCCTGATGAGTGGCAATTTATCACCGCCAGGCTAGCGCACGACGCATGAAAGCCTCTAAAAATCGTAGCGAGCGATTCGAGAACAAGGCGCACGGAGCGCAGCGAACGAGACATACCAAATGGGTAGGCGAGGAGCGAGCACCGCGTAACGCTGTTATCGGATTGCGCAGTAGATTTGTAGAGGTTTTCTGATGGGGTGGGATGTCGCCTACCTGCTGCTGGGCGCTGTTGCCGGATTTCTGGCAGGACTGTTCGGCGTAGGCGGCGGCACCATATTAGTGCCGGCACTGCTGTTTCTGTTTGATGCACAGCAGTTTCCCGCCGAGCATACGATGCATCTGGCGCTGGGTACCTCGATGGCGACCATCCTGTTCACCTCAGTTGCCAGCGCATACAAACACCACCAGCACAGAGCGGTTCAATGGTGCGTAGTGCGCGATCTCACCCCGGGTATCCTGCTGGGGGCAGCGCTCGGCGCACTGCTGGCGTCGTCTATTCCAACGCGGGGACTCGGTATCTTCTTCGCGTTTTTCGTCTATTTTGCCGCCGCGCAAATCCTGCTCAACAAACGTCCTCGCCCCTCACGCCAACTACCCGGAACAGCAGGCATGACCCTCGCCGGCACACTCACCGGCAGCCTGAGCAGTCTGGTGTCGATCGGCGGCGGCACGATAGTCACCCCGTTCCTGCTCTGGTGCAACGTGCCAGTGCGCTGCGCGATAGGCACTTCCGCCGCGATCGGCTTCCCGGTTGCAATCGGCGGCACGATAGGCTACGTGGCAACCGGCATGAATGTCGCAGGACTCCCGGCGTCGAGTCTGGGCTATGTTTTTCTTCCCGGTTTACTGTGGACGGCAACGGCCAGCGTCATCATGGCTCCCTTTGGTGCTAAAGTTGCACACAGTGTAAAAACAGACCGGCTGCGCAAACTCTTTGCGCTGCTGCTCCTGGTACTCGCCAGCAAATTATTGTTCAAGGTATTGAGTTAAATGGTTGCCATCAATAGCTCACCGCAAGATACAGGTGCATGGCTCGAATCCATAACGCCCGCCTTCAAACCCGCCGAAATCGACGCCATCGGCCGCGCCTGCGCACTTGCACAAGCGCTCTATGAAGGTCAGACCGGGTTTGCCGGCACACCGCTGATTCAGCATGCGCAGGGGACGGCATCCACGCTGGTCGGCATGAACATGGATGTTGAAACGATCGTCGCCGCCCTGCTGTATGCGGCACCGGAATATATGGCTGACTGGGCTGATAAACTTGAGTCGGATTTCGGACACAACGTCGTGGCACTGATTGAAGGTATTGTGCGGATGGAACAAATCCGTCAATTGAGCAAGATGCGCCCCACGGACAAAAACGCAGATCATGTCCGGCAGATCGAAAGCCTGCGCAAGATGTTGCTGGCGATGGTGAGCGACATTCGCGTGGTGCTGATCAAACTTGCCGAACGTACCCAGACGATGCGCATCCTGTCAGCGTACCCTCCGGATCAACAACGGCTGATCGCCGATGAGACGCAGAGCCTGTTCGCGCCCCTGGCCAACCGTTTGGGCGTGTGGCAAATAAAATGGGAACTGGAAGACTTATCGGTGCGCTATCTGGATCCGGAACTTTACAAGACCGTCGCCAGGTTGCTTGATGAACGCCGCCTCGACCGTGAACGCTACATCAATGATGTCGTGAATCAGTTAAAGCGGTCACTGGATCATGCAGGCATAGCGGCAGAGGTGACCGGCCGGCCGAAACACATCTACAGCATCATCAACAAGATGAAGCGCAAGCACCTGGATTTTGACCAGTTGTACGATGTGCGCGCGGTCAGAATTCTGGTGAATGATATTGAGAGCTGTTATGCGGCATTGAGCCTGGTGCATGAACTATGGACGCCGATTTCCAGCGAATTCGACGACTATATCGCTCACCCCAAGAGCAACAATTACCGCTCACTGCATACCGCCGTGATCGGCCCGCGCGAACAGACTTTCGAGGTGCAGATCCGCACTCACGAGATGCACCAGCATTCGGAACTCGGGGTCGCCGCACACTGGCGTTACAAGGAGGGCGGAAAGTCAGATGCCAAATTCGACGAAAAAATCATCTGGCTCAGGCAGATTCTCGAATGGAAAAATGAACTCACCGAACAAGCCGATCTGCAAGATCAGTTTAAAAACGATCTGTTCCACGACCAGGTGTATGTGCTCACGCCGCAAGGCAAGGTGATCGATTTACCGAAAGGCGCGACCCCGGTCGATTTTGCCTACCTGCTGCACACCGATTTGGGGCACCGTACACGCGGGGCCAAGGTAAACGGCGCCATCGTTCCGCTCAATTACCAGCTGCAAAACGGACAGCGCGTGGAAATTCTCGCGACCAAACAGGGGGGCCCCAGCCGCGACTGGATCAACCCTGCCCTGGGATTTTTAAAGGGTGCGCGGGCCCGGGCCAAGGTGCGCGCCTGGTTCAAGAGCCAGACTTACGATGAAAGTGTCGCGCAAGGCAGAACACAGCTGGATCGCGAATTGCATCGACTGCATGCGGCTTCGGTCAATCAGGAAAAACTGGCACAACGTTTGCACTTCAACAAGCTTGATGATTTACTGGCCGCCATCGGGCGCAACATGATCACTCAGCGACGCATCGCACAAGCCTTGCAGGAAGAATTGCCGAACAAGGTAGTCTATAAACCTGCCGTCAATATCAGACCCGCTGCCCGGCACACCTCATCACCCGCCATTCTGATTGAAGGCGTGGACAATCTTGTGACCCGTACCGCCAAATGTTGCAATCCGGCACCGCCCGATGCAATCGCGGGCTACATCACACGAGACCGAGGTATCACGATACATCGCCGGGATTGCGCGTTTGTGCAGCGACTTATCCAGAATCGACGCGACCGTCTGCTTGACGCCAACTGGAGCGAATAAGCAGCGCGTACCAGGCAGCTTAGCTCTATAATCGCGCTCGCATCGTCTGATGAACAGACGCACACCCCGGGAAGCGATGAGCATTTCAGACCCTAAGACAGCAGCACAACCTTTGCAGACACAGCAGATGTTTGCTACGAGCAACACTTCGCTTGCGACCGGGGTGATACTCGCCTTTATTCTGGCCTTCGTGCAGCGCGAAGTCGTCAGTCAGGCGGTGGTGCTTGCCTGGTTTTTTGCGATTGTCGCAATCTCCCTGGCCAGAGCCTTCCTTGTCTTTGCCTACCACCGGGCCACAGTTGGCGAAGGCCATAAGGACTGGTTGACGAAGTTTCGTATCGGGGTAATCGCCTCCGGCATCGCATGGGGATCTACCGCCTTCCTGCTGTTCCCCGAACAGCAACCTCAGTACCAGATGTTTCTGATCTTTATGCTGACCGGCATGACCGCCGGCGGCGTAATTTCCTATTCAGCCGATCTTGTGAGTGCAGTTGCATTCTCCCTGGCGATACTTGCACCGATGGTGATTCGACTGTTCGCAGCGGGCGACACCCTGTCGGTCGCCATGTCCATGGCGGCATTGCTATATCTGTGTTTCATGATCATCAGTCTGCGACATATCAATCGCAATCTGGTGGAAAACATCCTGTTGCGTCTTGAAGCTGCCACACGCGAGCAGATCGTCCAGGCTAGCGAGGAACGCTATCGTCTGTTGCTGAGCCATTCGCCGGTCGGCATTTTTCACTACGACAGCAACTTTGTCATCACCTACTGCAACGAGCGCTTCGCCGACATTCTGCACAGCACGGTTGAACGTATCATCGGCCTGGACATGAAGCAATTGAAGGATCAGTCCGTGCTGCCTGCGCTGAAGCTGGCCCTGAAAGGTGAGACGGGCTATTACGAAGGGTACTATCGCGCCACCACCAGCAACTCATCCGGATGGATCACAATGACCACGGCACCTTCGCGAAACAGCGAAGGACAAATCTCGGGCGGCATTGCCATCGTAGAGGACGTCACCGATCGCCGTATGATGGAAGAAGCGCTGCAACAGCAGTTGCTGTTTTCCGGGGCGCTCAACAAAATAGCCAAATCCATTGTCGAACGCGACGATTCGGATTCAATCCTGACCGATACCATCCGCGTGATAGGTGAAACACTCTCGGCCGACAGAACGTTGATTTACGACATCTCATTCAGAAAACATCAGGCCATCGGCCTGTCCGAGTGGCTAAACCCGCAACATCCGGATGTAGTCCCGACAAAAGCCACCTACCCGCTGGATCTGTTCATCGGCGGTGCGACCGAAGTCAGACGAACCAGGCAACCGCTCACCAGCCATGCTGACGACATCAATCCGCACATGCTCGAAGATGGTTCTGGCAAAATTCTGCATCATCAAATGAACATCCAGAGTCTGCTCTGGTATCCCTTTGCGTTTCGCGAGGATGGCTACTACCTGCTGGTGTCGAATCAGATTCATTCCCGCAGAACGTGGAGCAAACAGGAGATCGATTTTCTCGACTCAGTAAGCGGGCAGGTGAGTGTCGCTCTCGAAAAGATACTCATGATGGATCAGCGAAAAAAGGCGGAGGATGACCTGCGTATCGCCGCCACCGCCTTTGAGTCGCAAGAAGGCATGTTCATCACCGACACACAGGGTGCCATCCTCCGGGTGAACCGCGCCTTCAGCCACATCACCGGTTACAGCAGCGACGAAGTCATCGGGTGCAATCCGCGCCTGCTCAGTTCCGGGCGTCAGTCTGCAGATTTTTATGCCGCCATGTGGCAAAGCATCCATGACACAGGTGCATGGGAAGGCGAAATCTGGAACCGGCGTAAAAACGGAGAAATCTACCCGGAGTATCTCACGGTTACCGCCGTGAAAGACGCAGGCAGCAGCATCTCGAATTACGTTGCCACCTTCAACGACATCACCGTCAGCAAGACGGCGGCGGATGAGATCAGAAATCTGGCATTCTATGATCCTCTCACCGGCCTGCCCAACCGGCGCCTGCTGATGGACAGACTCCATCAGGCATTGGCCACCAGTACCCGCAGCGGCCTGCAAGGCTCCCTGTTATTTATCGATCTGGACAACTTCAAGACGCTCAATGACACGCTCGGTCATGATGTAGGGGACATGCTGCTGCAGCAAGTAGCGTTGCGCCTTACCTCCTGCGTGCGCGAGGGTGACACCGTCGCCCGTCTGGGCGGCGACGAGTTTGTGGTGATGCTCGAAGATCTGAGTTGCCATTCCGTGGACGCCGCAGCGCAGACCGAAAACGTCGGCGAAAAGATACTCGCCACGCTCAATCAGCCTTACCAGCTGGCACAGCACGCCTACCACAACTCGCCCAGCATCGGCGCCACCTTGTTCAACGATCACGAACGATCGACAGAGGAGTTGATGAAACAGGCGGACATCGCGATGTATCAGGCAAAAAAGGCCGGCCGCAACACCCTGCGCTTTTTCGATCCGATGATGCAGGACACCATCAATGCCCGCGCCGCGTTGGAAATCGAGTTGCGCACGGCACTGGAAAATCACCAGTTCCGTTTGTATTACCAGATTCAGATCAACAATCAGTTACATCCGGTCGGAGCAGAAGCACTGATCCGCTGGATACATCCGGAACGAGGCATCATCCCTCCCGCTCAATTCATTCCGCTGGCGGAAGAAACCGGACTGATCCTGCCCATTGGCCTGTGGGTGCTGAATACGGCCTGTGCCCAACTCAAAAAATGGCAGGATGATGCATTGACGCGAGATCTGGTGCTTGCAGTAAACGTCAGCGCAAAGCAATTTCGCCAGAGCGATTTTGTAACCCAGGTCAAAACCGTCCTGCAGCACCACGGCATTGATCCGGGTTTCCTCAAGCTGGAACTGACCGAAAGCCTGTTGCTGGAAAACATCGAAGATACCATCGCAACCATGAACGCGCTCAAGGATGTCGGCGTCAGGTTTTCACTGGACGACTTCGGTACCGGATATTCATCCCTGCAATACTTAAAACGCCTGCCGCTCGATCAGCTCAAAATCGACCAGTCGTTCGTGCGCGACATCGCCACCGACAGCAGCGACAAGGCGATCGTGCGCACCATCATTGCGATGACACAAAGCATGAATCTCAAGGTCATCGCCGAAGGAGTCGAAACGGAAGAGCAACGCCAGCTTCTGCACGACAAAGGCTGTACTCATTTTCAGGGGTATCTGTTCGGCAGGCCAGTCACCATCGAGCAATTTGAAATACGGCTGAAGCTATCCTGATCGCACAAATTTAAAACACACGAATAAATACATAGAGTTACAAAAATACCGTTTATCAAGCATTCAGTGATCGCCTGTGTTCAGGTAAGGTGTTGATGTTCCCTCATGTGCTAACGCCAATAAAGCAACCAAGCCACCGGACGAAAAACTTGTCGGCGTGTCAACCCTGATTCACCCGGGTGGCGCCATTAAGGACACTCTTCTTCACACTAAACAGGTAATTAACGATGGAGATTCAATCCAGTGAGTTCGAAAAAAAACGGGCACGCCATTTGCATGCCGTTTTGCTGTTTAACCTGGTCGTTAATCATATTTTCCTTTTTCTGATGGCGTTAACGCTTATCAAGACGAGCCACACGCCGATGATACTTATGGCTGCACTCTCCATCACATTGCTGGCTTACATCCTCATCAGCGCAAAGCGCGCCATCACCGCTGAACCTTCGTGGTATATACGCTGCCACTGGCAGCTTGCCGCCAAACGCGCTCGCCTGTTCCTTTTTCTGTTTCTGGCACTGGGCACACTCAGCATCGCTCTTTTTTATGGCGGCCATGCGCTGGGCTTAAAAGGACCTGCCGTTATGGCGTTCTCCAGCATTTTGGGTCTGATTTTTATGGCGTCAATATTAGGACTGGTCGTCATTGAATTCGATGCCGAACATCTGGCAAAATCCGGCAAGGTGCCTGCCGGCGCTATCGCCAGCTACCCGCCACCCAAGGAATAATCATGGACAAAAAAATCATTCTGGGTGTCGTTGCACTCATCGTCGTTTCGATGTCCATCATCCTCACGGTGCCGGACAAATCCGTCAGCAGCCCGGATACCCTGCCGTGGAATATCACTCACCCCACACCGGATACCACCCGTGTTTTGGGTATCACGCTGGGTAAAAGCTCGCTTGACGAAGTGGCGCACGCATACAAGGATCAGGCCGAAATCGAGATCAGTTTATTCAAGCCATCCGATGCAAAAATGGGCGTCGAGGCATTTTTTGAAGAGGTCAATTTTAACGGACTGAAGGCTAAAATCGTCATGACCATCGCAGTGCCGGATAATGAGCTGCAACGCATGTTTGAGCGGGGCTTACGCATGAACAGCACGCCCAGCGGCAAACGCATCACCCTGACTGCCGATGATTTGGCGCGCGTGCGCGCACTCCCGGTCGCCAGTCTGACCTATTTACCCAATGCGAATCTGGATGCGTCCGTCATCAGCAAACGCTTCGGCGAGCCTTTGCTGCGTATACGTGAAAACAAGACAGGCGCCATTCATTGGCTATATCCACAACACGGCCTGGATATCGTACTGGGCGGCAATGAAAAACCAGTATTTCAATACCTTTCACCCGGAAATTTTGAGATCTTAAGAGCCCCTTTGCTGGCAAACGGGGAAGTATTGAAATAAGATCAGCATCAATTCAAACGGGAATATCGCCGCATGATGCGGCCCAATAAAAAACCGGCTTTCGCCGGTTTTTTATTTCAATCGATTGGAAATTTGAATTACTTCAATTCAACGATGAATTTTGCCAATGATGCGATTTGAGCCTCATTGGCCCCCATACCCTTTGCAGGCATGGCACCCATTTTCCAACCGAACTGACCGCCCTTGGTAATATTGGCAATCAGGGTCTTCTCGGCATCAGCCTGGCCTTTATATTTTGCTGCAACATCTTTCCATGCAGGACCGACCATTTTTTTCTCAACTGAATGACATGAACCGCACTTGGTTTTGCCATCGGCAGGCATATCTACAGCCATTGCACTTCCTGCAAACATCAAACTTGCTACGGACAGACTAACGAGAATAGTTTTCATATTTTTTTCCTTTAGTTATAACGACTCAAACACCAAACGCTACGCCCGCAACACACCCGATACTCAGGAGGAAACGCCGCAGCACACGATCGACTAACGCACGGTTCGATATCTTATTCAATACTTAGTTCAATTTTAAAAGCGCAGACGACTGAATTTTCCCGCAATAACTGAAAGATAAAAAATCACTATTCCCCGGGCACGGGAGATTTCACCTTGGGTTGGCTGAGCAGCATCGCGTCTTCATCGTCGTCGAGCAGAATGCGACTGGCATTGCCTTCCATGTCTTCGTACTGCCCCTTCTTTACCGCCCAGATGAGAATACCGACAAACACCAGGCCGAAAAACGTCATACCGGGGATCAGACTGTAAATTACTTCCATGATGTCTATTCCTTGAACAGGTTACGAATGCGCGCTGCATTGCCGATCACCAGCAGCGAACTGACCGGCATGGTGATCGCGGCAACCAGCGGGGTTACATACCCCATCATCGCCAACGGCACCATGATACTGTTATACACGAACGACAGGCCGATATTCTGTTTGATGGTGCGCAACGTGCGCCGCGACAACAGCGTTGCCAGGCGCACTTTGTCCAGCTCGTTGCGCATCAACACAATATCCGCGCTATCCACCGACACATCTGTACCCGAACCCAACGCGATGCCCACATCGGCGCGAATCAAGGCTGGTGCATCATTGACGCCATCCCCTACCATTGCCACGCATTCCCCGCGTTGCTGCAACTGCACAATAACCCTGTCCTTGTCTTGCGGCAACACCTCGGCGATGACATCCATTCCACCCAGTTGATTTGCAATCGCCGCCGCGACAGCCTTGCGGTCACCGCTCAGCAAGGTCATGCCGATTCCGGCCTCCCGCAAGGTATCGATCAAGGCTTTCGCATCCGCACGCAAGGTATCCGCCAGCACCAGTGCGGCGACATGCTGCCCGTTCACAGCCAGATGCACACAGGTATTGGACTGTGTTGCCAAATCATTCCGCATCAATCCGGGCAGCAGCACGACGTCATTTTTCGCAAGCCACCCGGCCGTACCCAGCAACACGCGCAGACCTCCTGCATCAGCCACCACACCGGCACCACTCGACGCATGGAAGTTTTTCACAGCTGTATTTCGATAGGTTAACTGACGCGCATCAGCCATACTGACAATTGCCTTCGCCACACTGTGCTCGGAATAACGCTCCACGGCAGCTGCCATTGCCATCAGCGCGGCTTCATCCTGACCCGTTGCCACAAACACCTGATCCACGCACATACGACCTTCAGTCAGTGTGCCCGTCTTGTCGAACACAAAATGGGTAACCCTGGACAGCGTTTCCAACACGACGCCATTTTTCACCAGAATACCGTGCTTCGCGCCCAGTCCTGAAGCCACGGCGATAGACATGGGTGTGGCCATACCCAACGCACAAGGACAGGTGATAATCAACACAGAGGTGGCTGCCATCAGCGCAAATTCGAAATTATCCGACCAGAGATAAAAAGTGATACTCGCCAGAATCAACGTAGCCAGCACGAACCAGGGCACGATGCTGTCGGACAGGCGCTGAATCGGTGCCTTGGAAGACTGCGCCTCCTCCACCAAACGAATGATCTTCGACAAGGTTGAGTCGTTTGATGTGGCCTGCACCTCGACGACCAGCGCACCGCTGCCATTCAAGGTTCCGGCAGCGACGCGATCATCAGCTTGTTTTTTGACATGCACTGACTCGCCGCTCAGCATCGATTCATCAACAGAACTGTTCCCCTCGCGCACCACGCCATCCATCGGGATATGTCCGCCGGGCTTGACCAGTATCAGATCACCCACCTTCACGGCACGAACGGAAGTGATTTTCTCCACACCATCGTGTAACACGGTGGCCGCTCTGGGTTGCAGATCCATCAGGCGGTTGGTCGCCGCGAGTGCCTGATGACGGAACATCCCCTCCAGATAACGTCCTATCAGGATGACAAAAATCAGATTAGTCACCGTATCGAAATAGACCCGTGTGCCGCCGGTAAGAATCACATAAAGCGAGAAAGCATAGGTGACCGACAAGCCGAGCGCAATCGGCAAATCCATGGTCAGTCTCGCGTAGCGCAAACCACTCCACGCCCCCTTATAAAACGGGTAACCGGAATACAACAGCGCGGGCGTCGCAAGTGCAAACGCCATCCAGTGAAAAAAATTGACGAACTGCCCCCTGTCGGCACCGCTGTATAGCGCAATGGCAATCAAGTTCAGATTCATCATCGAAAAAGCCGCGAAGAACAGGCGGAACAGCATCGCGCGGTTGATACGCTTCATCGAACCTTCAGCGACCTCCGGGTCATAGGGAACACCCGCATAACCAATTTTGGAGAGCTCGCGTATCAGGAATGACAGCTTGACACGCCCGCTATCCCAGCGCAGATGCAGGCGCTTTCCAGCCAGATTGACATTTGCCGCATGTACACCGGGAATGCGCATCATGCTTCGTTCGATCAGCCATACGCAGGCGGCACAATGAATACCCTCAACCAGCAGGTGTGTATCGCAAAAATCCCCCTGAAAATTAACGAATTCCTGTTGCAACTCATCCAGATCGTACATCTCGATGTCACGCGGCGGCATGGGCGGAGGTGCCAACAACGTTCCCTGCGGTGTACGCTGGTAATAGCCCTGCAGCCCTGCATCATGGATCGCCTCACACACCGACTGGCAGGCAAAACAGCAGAATTCGCGCTGACGCCCCTCTAGTTGCTGATGATAGTGAGCATCAGAGTCAATCGGCAATCCGCAATGGAAACACCCGGCATGAACGAGGTGGACGGCTTCACTCGGCGACATCGGACATTTCGCTATGGTTGTTTCGGGATGGCAACGAAAACCTTTTGTTCCGTATCAAATTGGCTGCCATCGCGTTCCACTTTGATGAGAAGATCCCAATTACCTGCCCGTGAAAACTTCAGGCTGCCATCGTAATGCCCGGGTTTCGTTTCATACAATGCGCCAATGAAGTCGAAGGTGGGATCGCCCGGCCACTGCGCCTGAATTTCAACCTTACCGCCGCTTATCGGCTGCCCATCCCGATCCTGCAACTCAAGTTGCAAATCCGCCGGGCTCGCCATCAAAATGAAACGCGCCTCACCCGGCTTGGCCAGACTGTCATTTTGCAGCTGCTGCGGAGAACCAAGCTTCGTCTGCCAACCCAGAGTAGATCGCGCTGACTGCTGCTGCACCCATTTCGCATCATATTGATTGTGCTCCCTGACGCTGTAATTATCGTCCAGCAAGCGCACCGGATGACTCAATACATTCCAGATAAAACGCATGTTGATCAGTACGCCGGCCAGCATGATTGCCAGCAAGCCCAATACCCAGGGATTGCGCCAGCCATACTTATTCTTTTGTGAAATCATGATTACCCCTTGAATCAACGCTTTGGAGCATTAAACACCGTGTTGTACTCCGCAGCCATGGTTGGATCTTCTTCATTTTCCACACGGAACTGGATCTTTGTGACTTCGTTGTGAATGTTTTCCTCCGGCGCTTTGACAAACACCGTAAAGCCGGAAGCCTTGCCATGATGAATCAATTGCGTCTTATCGGCATCAATGAGAATCTGTCCCTTTTTCCCGCCTTCAGCACTAATCTTTACATTCAGGTCTTTATCGGTCTTGTTCAGCACCTTGAACGTGTATTTATTCTGAATCGAACCATCGCTCATGCGCACAAACAGCGGCTGCCGTTCCGGTGCCACTCTTAAAGTCAGCGCGCCCAGATGATTCAACCCGTAGATAATACCTCCGAGTGCCAGCAATACTATCCCGAGATAAACGAAGGTACGGGGGTGCTGATACAGTTTTTTGACCGGACGCCCTTCCAGCTCATCGAGGGATGCATAGCGTATCAAACCATGCGGACGACCGACCTTGTCCATCACCGAATCGCAGGCATCCAGACAAAGTCCGCAAGTGATGCAACCTAGCTGCTGACCATTACGTATATCCACCCCGGTCGGGCACACTTGCACGCACTGGTAACAATCGATGCAATCGCCTAGCGGGCCGACAGCCCCCCCTCCATGACGCAACTTGCCACGCGGCTCGCCGCGCTTCACGTCATAAGCCGGAAGTATTGTCTGTGAATCTGCCATCACAGCCTGAATCCGCGCATACGGGCATAACCACAGACAGGTCTGTTCACGCAGGAATCCGGCAAGAATATAGGTGCCCAGTGTAAATGCGACAAGGGTTGACCATTCCAGCATGGTCAGCTTCAAGTTCAGCAGGTTGTGCCAATACACGAACGCGTCCTCAAACCAGATCGTAAAGCTGATTCCGGTAAAGATGGAAATAGCCAGCCAGATGACATGTTTGGTCAGCTTCAAACGCAGCTTCTCCGCACCCCATGGAGCAGCATCCAATTTATAGCGTTTATTGGGATTGCCTTCTATTTTTTCTTCTATCCAGGTAAATATATCTACCCAGACTGTCTGAAAACAGAAGAAACCACAAAACACCCGGGACGCGACAGAAGTCACCGCAAACAAGGTCATCGCCAGCAGCAGCAACAGCAAGGACACCATCCAGATATCCTGGGGAAGGATAGTAAGATTGAAGATATGAAACTGACGGTTATTGATATCCAGCAATATTGCCTGCTTGCCGTTCCAGCGCAAATAGGCACCAAAGAAAAATATCAGCCAGAATGACCCGGTAATATATTTCAGCGTACGAAAACGGCCAGGCATGCGTTTAGCATGAATGGTCTTGTCACCCAAATTGGTCGACCATTCAACGTGTTCGTTGTATATGCCCGTTACACTGCCAACTTCTTTTTTAACCGGCTCGCTCATCACCTACCCCTGTTGATTCCCGCCCTTGTCGAATGCAAAACAAGCCCAAGCTATCCTCTTCCGACCCGGAAGTACATATACAGAGTGCCTCTGGCAAGAAGAAGGGGGAGCCCCCCCCCTTTTTCTTCACAGCGATAAAATTACCTGTCGCCGCTCTTTTTTACTTTCGCATTGTAGAACAACCAGCCTAAAGCGGCGCTTACCGCGGTGAACGCAAGGACGCTTCCAATTATTACACCCCAATATACAAAGTCGTGACCCATTTCGATTTTCCTTTCACAAAACCTGCACGGCGCCGTGCAGGAAAACGGAGATTTACTTGGCTACAGGTGCCGCTTCAACAGCCGATGCCGCATCAACAGCAGGCACTACAGGTGCCGCTTCCTCTTTTTGACCGCCGCCGAACTTGTACACGTAAACGGCCAGCTTCTTCATTTCAACAGCTGATAATTTACCGGCCTTGGTAAAGTCAGGCATTACAGCAACGCGTGCCATCGCATCACCTGAGTTCACACCATAAGTAATGGTCTGCTTGATGCCTGCCAATGATCCGTCAAATCGCCAAATTTTATCTGTCAGATTAGCGGAACCCATCGCCTGGATACCCTTTCCATCAGCACCGTGACAAGCCACACAATTACCTTTTCCTGCAAACAAGGGGGTGGATGCAGGGTCACCCTTCGCGATTGCATTGGCCAGCTTGTCAATCTCGGCATCGGTAAGATCACCGCCCATCCCGCGAGCTGACATCATGCCTTGACGACCACCCGTAATGGAAGTGTGAATGTCGTCTATTTTTCCGCCATATAACCAGTCATCGTCGTTCAACCTGGGGGCCATCAGACCTTGTTCGCGCAGCGCAAATTTGGCACCTTTTTGCTCAGTACCCACCCCGTTCTGACCATGACAACCTGCACAGTTATCGCTGAACAACACTTTGCCGGATCGAGCGACATATTCAGACAAGTCTCTGTCAGCCAAAATTGCGGCCGGAGTCATGTCTTTAAGCTTGTCCTCGTAAGGTTTACGTACATCATCCAGAACCTTCTGATCTTCAGCCAACTCTTTGATAGCAGTCCACTGACCAGTACCTGGCAAACCGACACCCTTGAAGAACGTGCCATTGGTTGCAAGGGGAATAGCCGGATAAAGTACCCAATACACCACCACCCAGATTGCGCTGGCAGTCAGACCCAGCATCCACCACCTTGGCGGCTGATTGACATAATCGGCCAAATCATCATCCCATACATGCCCCGTGGTAGGCACACCACCAGCAGCTTTGTGATCATCACTCATTTTTTATCTCCTGAATTGTTGTACTCGCTATCGTCCCGCAGAACCATATCGCTCTGCGATTCGAACGTGTCCTTGTTCTTAGGATTGAACACCATCACATAAACGACAATCATCGCGATGAACGCGGCCACGGTGAAGAACACACCCTGCCAGTCGTTACCGCTCATCGCCGCCCAATCTGTGTGCAGGTAGTCCATCAGTTTAGTCACGGTAATTGACACCTTCCTCGAACTTCACATGGTTACCCAGGGATTGCAGATAAGCGATTACCGCATCCATTTCCGTCTTGCCTTTGAGCTCTGCCGTGGCGCCTGCAATATAGGCGTCCGTGTAGATCGTCTTGGGTACAGCATTGAACGGCATCCGGGTCATCACTTCCAGCGTCTTTACGGTTTTAACCGTATCAACCATCGCCTTATCCAGGAAAATGAAGTTAGGCATGACAGACTCAGGCACGACGTCGCGTGGATACTTCAAGTGCTTGCGATGCCATTCGTCGGAGTATTTGCCGCCAAGACGCGCAAGATCCGGCCCGGTACGTTTTGAACCCCACTGGTAGGTGTGGTCGTACATCGATTCTTCGGCGATCGAGTAGTGACCGTAACGATCTTTCTCGTCACGGAACGGACGTATCATCTGCGAGTGACACAAGAAGCAACCTTCACGAATGTATACCTGACGCCCGGCTGTTTCCAGCGCGGTGTAAGGACGAACGCCATCGCCCGGCTGCCAGTCTGCCAGCGTCTTGTGGGCCGAAGTAGCCGGATTCCACACGATTTTATCCATAGGAATGGCATTGCCTTGCGCGTCCTTGTGTGACGTACCGTTAAACGTACCGTCACCACCCGACATACCGGTATTAGGCAGATAGAACAGAGGCACAATTTCCACGATACCGCCGATAGCGACTGCAATAGCGGTAAAAACGAACATCAAAATTGTGCTGCGTTCGATCTTGTCCTGTAACTTGGTTGAATAAATTTTATCGTGATCAGACATGTTTTTCTCCCCTTATGCGTTAGCTGCAACAGCGTTAACGCTGCGCGCAGCGCTCGCCTGACGAACAGTCATCACTACGTTGAACAGCATGATCCACGTACCCAGATTGAAAATTGCTCCGCCAACAGCGCGCATCACATAGTAAGGATGCATCGCGGATACAGATTCAACAAAGGTGTAGGTCAACGTGCCGTATTCGTCGTAATCACGCCACATCAGACCTTGCATGATTCCGGACACCCACATTGCAACGATGTAGGTCACGGCACCGATCAAGGCTACCCAGAAGTGCACGTTCACCAGACGGTCGGAATACATTTCGGTATTCCACAGCTTCTTCACCATGTGATACAACGCACCGAAGGAAATCATAGACATCCAGCCCAGCGCACCCGCATGTACGTGTCCCACGGTCCAGTCTGTGTAATGCGACAATGCGTTGACCGTCTTGATCGACATAATCGGGCCGTCAAAGGTAGACATCGCATAGAAGGCCATCGCCGTCACCAGAAAACGCAGAATGTAGTCGGTACGCAGTTTGTCCCATGCCCCGGACAGCGTCATCATGCCGTTCATCGCACCACCCCACGACGGGATGATCATCGCCAACGATACCGCAGCTCCCAGCGATCCGGTCCAGTCAGGCAAGGCGGTATATTGCAGATGGTGTGCACCCAGCCAGACGTAACCAAATGTCAGCGTCCAGAAGTGCAACACAGACAAACGGTAAGAAAACACCGGGCGTTGCGATTGCTTGGGAATGAAGTAGTACATGATCCCCAGGAAGCCACCTGTCAGGTAGAAACCCACTGCATTGTGCCCCCACCACCATTGAATCATCGCATCCTGCACGCCGGAGTAGATTGAGTATGAAGTCGCCCAATCCACCGGAATCGCCAAGCTGTTCACCACATGCAGGTAAGTGATCATCACGATCATACCCATGGTGAACCAGTTGGACACGTAGATGTGTGAAGTTGTGCGGATGCCGATGGTCATGATGTAATTGAAACCATATGACAGCCAGACTACCGCGATCAAAATATCAACCCACCAGGGCAACTCGGCATATTCCTTGCCTTCCGACAAACCCAGAGGCAAAGTGATCACGGCAAGAACGATGATCAGATTCCATCCCCAGAAGGTAAACCAGGCCATGGTATTGCTCCACAGCCTGGTAGCCCCTGTGCGTTGCACGATGTAGAAACCGGTCGCCATCAACACACATCCGCCAAACGCAAAAATCACCGCATTGGTATGCAGCGGACGCAATCGCCCGAATGTAATTTCAGGAATATCGAAATTTAAAAAAGGAAACGCCAATTCCAACGCAACATACACGCCGATGAATGTGCCTACCACCCCATAGATTACAGCCGCAATGGTGAACCATCTGACCACATCCATGTCGTATTTCACTGGTATCGCTTGACTAGCTTCCACAGTATCTCCTCCCAATAACAATATTAAAAATAGTGCGTTATTCGCTGCATACCGGCTAAACAACGAACCAGTCTCTTCTTACAACATAAACATCGTGTGATTTTGACAAATATTCAAACTCAGGCTGTCCCCCATGGAAGTCAGTCTACACCCGCATTGAGATTTCGGTAAATCACGAAATGCTTAAAAGGCAAATATAATGCATATACGATACACCTTATAGCAAAAACATATTGCAACACCATGACACCCTGATACTATTTATGCCTTATCGATAATTACATCGAGTCAGAGCAATCAAAATTTCCCGAGATTTCCGGGAGATAGCCGTTTGTGTTTTACTGTTTTTCCGGCTCGTTAGTAAACAGCTGTTTTATCATCCACACCGAAAAAGCAACTGCAGCAATTGCGGTACCAACTGCAAGAAACGTTGTAATCATTGCCATTTTTTTCTCCCGGGTAACTAAACTGATTCAGATGTGACCTGTGTTCATGCTAGCACACTTCTTTTCACACAATGTCTTTTCAAAGGCCAACACTTTCAACGGCCAACGTTCAATACAGGTACCGCCAGTTTTTTCATATAAATTAATTGTCAACGATTCACGTCCCCGTGCCGGTTTACAAGTATTGCATGTCATACTGTTCGCCGGTATTTGTTTCACTTGCAAGACGGCAAATGCAGACGATATAAAATGTCGCGCTTTCGTGCCTTACGCATCCGGGTAATAACACATGACTGAATTTAGTATCATCGCGGTGCTTCTTGTTGGCCTGTTTGGCGGAGTACATTGCTTCGGCATGTGCGGGAGTATTGTCGGCATCATGACAGGGCAATTGCCGAAAGACCGTCCACACTGGCCGTTCCATCTTGCTTACAACCTTGGACGTATCGCCAGCTATATCCTGGCCGGATTGATTGTCGGCGCAATCGGGCAGGCGGGTTTACTGTTTCGCGATGACGTTCCGGTACAGCATTTGCTGTTTGCGTTATCCAGTTTGATGTTGATCGCGCTTGGCTTATACCTCGCAGGAATCTGGGGCGCGGTGCGGCACATCGAAAAGGCTGGCGCTGCAATTTGGCGCCGAATTCAACCAATGACGCGCTCCCTGCTGCCCGTTACGTCTGTCATACGAGCCTTATTGCTTGGCATGTTATGGGGTTGGTTGCCATGCGGGTTGGTATACTCAGTGCTCGTAACCGCGCTGGCCAGCGGTCACGCACAAAGCGGGGCGTTGATTATGTTGGCATTTGGCTTGGGAACCCTGCCTAATTTACTGCTCTTTGGCCTGTTCTGGAATCGCTGCCGTAACCTGGTTCAATCCCCAAAAATTCGGTTTATTGCAGGCTCAATCGTAATCGCATTTGGCCTGTATGGACTGATAAAAGCAGGCAACGTATTTGTTTTGTACGGTTGGGCCGGGAGCTGCCATGTCGCTCCATAGCCTGCCGCGCTTCGTTACAACCCTGGCCTGGCGTGGAAAAAAACACTTCAAATAGTAGCACGGAATTCTTGAACAACGATCGACAGGGGCTAAACCATGAAGTATCCGAATTTCAACATTTTCATAGCCTGGTTCCTGATACCACAAACGCTGGCGATGGGTTGGCTGGCCTTTGCAGGGCGCATGCTGCTGGAGCTTTTTGGCATCGATACACAGGAACAGGGGATTCCCGGACGTATCGTCGGTGCATTGATACTGCTGGGTGCAATCTATTTGATACGGCACCTGCAAGGCGGCACGCTACCGATTGCCGGGAACCCCGACGGCAAAGGTTATCGTTTCGGGCATCGCATGATTATGGCAGGCAACTGTCTTGCTGCCTGTTTGTTCATATTTCAGTTCACCCGGCATTGGTTGACAGATCCCAATATAGTTCTGGTGCTGAGCCAATTTACCACCGCATTTGGCTATTGGGTGATGGCACTATGGGCAATAGGATTTTCATTCTTATATCAATCGACGCAATCCGGCTTAGAAACAGGGCATAAAGCGAAGCATTGAGATCCAGCACTTTTTTATCGATGGCAGCGGACGTACTTCGTTAACGCTTTACCGTGTTGCTGATAACGATCACGAGCAGGGCTGAAAACACTTTATCGCGTGCATATTTCGACGAGCAACGGCCTTTGCGATAGGGCATAATCGCCCCACAAAATTTACAGGGAGAACCCCATGGCGTTGCCGATATTCCGCACCAAACCGATTGCAACTGACGACACATGCGAAACCGGCCTGAAAAGATGCCTGTCCGCGTTTGACCTCACACTGCTCGGCATCGGCGCCATCATCGGAACCGGCATCTTCGTGCTCACCGGCATCGCGGCCGCCAACCAGGCAGGTCCGGCTGTGGTACTGTCGTTCGTCATCTCCGGCTTTGCCTGTGCCTTCGCCGCACTGTCCTATGCTGAACTGGCGGCCACCGTGGGAGGATGCGGCAGCGCCTATGGTTACAGCTATGTCGCGTTCGGCGAAATCGTAGCCTGGATGATAGGCTGGATCCTGCTGCTTGAATACAGCGTATCGGTGGCAGCGGTGGCCAACGGCTGGTCCGGCTACTTTAACAATGCGCTCTCCGCGATGGGCATGGCACTGCCGGACATGCTCACCAAGTCGCCCGCATTGGGCGGGTTCATCAACCTGCCCGCCGCCTCCATCATCCTGATCCTGATGGGGCTGCTCATTATCGGTGTCAGACAAAGCGCACAGCTCAACACCGCAATGGTATTCATCAAGGTGCTGACCATTATCGTGTTCGTCAGCATCGCCGCCTTCAACGTCGATCCTGTCAACTGGCATCCGTTCATGCCCTACGGCTGGTTCAACACCCTGCCCGATGGCAGCACCACCGGCGTGCTGGCGGGCGCCTCGCTGGTGTTCTTCGCCTATGTCGGTTTCGATGCGGTCTCGACGGCAGCCGAGGAAGCAAAAAATCCGCAACGCGACCTGCCGATCGGCATCATCGCCTCCCTGATCTTCTGCACCGTAATCTACATCATCGTGTCAGGCCTGTTGACCGGCATCGTGCCATATACCCAGCTCGGCGTATCCTCACCGGTTGCCCATGCGCTGCAACTGTTGGGATACAACTGGGCTTCGGCGCTGGTGTCCACCGGCGTTATCGCGGGGCTCACCACCGTGATGCTGGTGCTCTACTACGCGCTGACGCGCATCATCCTGTCCATGTCGCGCGACGGACTGGTGTCCCCGTTCCTGTCCAAAGTCGATCAGGAAAGAAAAACCCCGGTGCGTATCATCGTCATCACAGGCCTTATCATGTCCCTCGCCGCCGGACTGTTTCCGCTCAGCGCACTGGCGGAACTGGTCAACATCGGCACGCTGGCCGCATTCGTGGTGGTCTGCCTGGGCGTGATCGTACTGCGCATCCGCCAGCCGAATCTGCTTCGCCCGTTCAAGAACCCGTTCGGCTATCTGTTCCCCGTGCTCGGCATGATCTCATGTTCAGGATTGATGACCTTCCTGCCGGCCGCGACCTGGCTGCGCTTCACCGTCTGGCTGTGCATCGGTCTGATCGTCTATTTCACCTACTCGATTCAACACAGCAAGCTGGCAAAACAGGTGCAATAAAAAAGCCGGTTGATACCGGCTTTAAAGAGGGTTCAGGCTCAGTCGCAGCCTTCGTCAACACCCCCTTCGACAAGGCTCTCCTGAGCAGTGTCGAAGGACTCAGGACGGGCTTACCTGGCAAGTCCCAGAATAAAGCGAACCAGTTCTTTTATTTGATCTTGCTTCTTGCCCGAAGCATCGTTCGCAGGCATCGGCATGGAACCCCATACGCCGGCACCGCCCTTGGATACTTTGGCAATCAGTCGAGCTTCAGCGGTGGCGTCACCCTTGTACTTTTTAGAGACATCCATCCACGCCGGACCGACCACCCGTTTGTCAATTGAATGGCAAGCGGTACAGTTATTCTCCCTGGCTAACAAGGGCATTTTTTCATCAGAAACACTACCGGAAACAAGTGTTTTCGTAACATTTGCCGTGTGTGTTTCCTCAGTCTTGTTGCAGGCAACCAGTGCAGTGGCGCACAAGACGATCAGAAAAACGTAACTTTTTTTCATGACATTCCCAGTTTTATAAGGCATAGCCACCATAAAAACGAAGCCGACTATAATAGTCGGCTTCGCTTAAATACAACCAGATTACTTCAGACCAACGATGAATTCAGCCAGTTTCTTGATTTCTTCAGGAGTCTTGGCTGTGCCGCCCTTAGGAGGCATTACACCGAAGTTCCAGCCGAACTTACCACCTGCAGCGATATGATCGGAAATTGTCTTAACAGCGTCTTTGTCGCCGACATACTTCTTGGCTACATCTTTCCAAGCCGGTCCAACAACCTTCTTTTCGATTGAATGGCAAGCCTTGCAAGCGCCGGCGTCTGCTGGCATATCAACAGCCATTGCCGAACCTGCAATCATGAATCCTGCTGCTACTGCGATACTTACGACGATAGATTTCATATGTTCTCTCCGTTTTTGTAATCAAGAAACTTTAAAGTGCGAAGGTTTTTTCCTTCGCCGCTGATTCTAAACAAAACCGCCCAGTTTGCCTACCTACTTTTCTGAACGTGTGCCATCAACGTCGACAAAAGCATTCCGGTTGACAGCCTAATGCAGATTCAGCACAAACCTTGCCAGCGTTGTGCGGTCCGCCTCACTGATATGCGGGTGAGCAGGCATCGCCATACTACCCCACACGCCGCTGCCGCCCTTGGCAATCTTATTAACCAGACGCGCTTCGGCACCGGCATCGCCACGGTACTTATTGGCCACATCCCGCCAGGCAGGACAAACCACTTTCCGGTCAATCGCATGGCACGCCAGACAGTTATTCTGTTTTGCCAGTGCGAGCGCCACTTCCGTCGATACCCCGACCTTAGGCGCGGCCGCCGGAACCACAGCCGCAACGGGTGCCGCATCCGGGACAGCCTTGAGTATTGCCGGCTTCACATCATTTGCTTCCACAGGATTCGCCTCTTTGGACACCGGGGTTTTCACATCAGCCCCAGCGGAGGCCGCAGCCTTAACCGGATGACTGAGATGGCACGGCTTACCGTCTTTTCCAACACAATGGTGCTTATGCTGTTTAACGGCAGGCGCAGGTTTTTCAGCCGCGGGCGCAGCAGCCATCGCTTGCGTTCCGTAAATCAGCAATGACAACAACCATAAATTTCTCATGCGCCCTACTCCTTTCAGGTTATGAAACTAGATTGACTCTGCGCGATATTCGACAATCAGCGTGTGACGACTTCCCGCCGCCACCTTCACGACATTTTCGATCGCATTTGCCGATTCCACGCAAACCATTTCACGCCAGCCTTCCGGCTGCCCCATGTCGCCCATCTTATTGGCTTTCTCGATCCACGGCGTCCAAACCACAGTCGACAGACTCCCGGATTTAGCAACATGAATGCGGCGCTTAAGCTTGTCGTCGTGAATCACGCATTCGGCGCCGCTGTTGATATAGACACGATCGGTCTCGCCTGAAAAGCTGATCGCGCCTTCCTGGCGGCGAAGATTGGAGCCGCCGACCTTGTCCCAATATTCGCAGCCTTCGAGCCCGGTCACACGCACTGCACCGATATCGCCGATCTGAAAATAGGTATGCAAGGCTTCACCGATCACGAAATCTGCTGATCCGGTATTTTCAGTTGTCATTTCCATGCGCAAACTCTGGCCCACGATTACGGTCAGATCGAGATTACATTCATCTGTCCACTGCGTGCGTGTTTTATCGGAAGCCACCAGACGCAAGGTCAGACGTGTCGCACCGCAAGGCTCGCTGCCGGATTCAATCACACGCCATGGCACCGTACGCGCAAAGCCATGCCCGGGATATGCGGACTCGGCTGCATGCGCGCCGAACCACGGCCAGCACACCGGCGCACCGCCGCGTATCGATTTCCCCGCAGCAGGCCTGGTGTCCTTTGACAGCCACACCACGGGCACCGCCTGACTCTTCGGCTGCCAGCTCATCAGATGCGCACCCTGCAGACAAAGCCTTGCGCTGCCTAACTCATTATTGATCTCGGCCACGACAAGTCCGCTTGCATCCTCAACAAACACAAGCTGCCCGTCGATGCCAAATTGCGTATTCAATGCTGTAATCATTTCTTTTCCTGTCATTATTTAAAAACCGCAGGGCGTATGCCATACGCCCCTACTTTTATCGTTCGATTTGAGAGACATCTCTCACCGCGCCCTTGTCGGCACTGGTGGTCATCGCTGCATACGCCCTTAATGCGACCGAAACATGGCGTTCTCGGGCGACAGGCTGCCATGCCTTTTTGCCGCGCGCTTCCATTTCTGTACGTCGTTTTGCCATCTCTTCATTCGTTACCGCCAGCGCGATACTGCGATTCGGGATATCGATTTCTATCGTATCGCCCTCGATCACCAGGCCGATCTCGCCACCCGCCGCAGCTTCCGGCGAGACATGACCGATGGAAAGGCCCGAGGTACCGCCCGAAAAACGCCCGTCGGTGAGCAGCGCGCAAACCTTGCCCAGCCCTTTCGATTTCAGATAGGCAGTCGGATAAAGCATTTCCTGCATGCCCGGCCCCCCCTTAGGCCCTTCGTAACGGATCACGACCACATCGCCTGCCACGACTTCGTCTGCCAGAATCGAAGCGACTGCATCGTCCTGACTCTCGTACACGCGCGCCCGCCCGGTGAACTTGAGAATACTTTCATCCACACCCGCAGTCTTCACGATGCATCCATCCAGCGCAACGTTACCGTGCAGCACCGCCAACCCGCCGTCCTGACTGTAGGCATGCGCCTTGTCGCGTATGCAGCCTGAAGTGCGATCCACATCGAGTTCGGGATAGAGCATGGACTGCGAGAACGCGATAGTCGTCACGATGCCGCCAGGTGCTGCACGGAAAAATTTCTGCGTCGCCTCATCGGTATTTTGCGCGACGTCCCACTGTGCGAGTCCGTCACGCAGCGTCTTGCTGTGCACAGAGCCGACTTCGCCGTGCAGCAATCCGGCACGGTCGAGTTCGCCCAGAATCGCAGGAATACCGCCTGCGCGATGCACATCTTCCATGTGATACTCGGAAGAGGGAGCAACCTTGCACAGAGTCGGCACATGGCGCGACAGGCGGTCCATGTCCTTCATCGTGAAATCCACACCCGCTTCACGCGCGATGGCCAAAAGGTGCAGCACCGTGTTGGTTGATCCTCCCATCGCGATATCCAGCGTCATCGCATTTTCGAAGGCATTGAAAGTAGCGATGCTGCGCGGCAACACGGATTCATCGTCCTGCTCGTAATAGCGTTTGCACAACTCGACGATCGTGCGTCCGGCGCGCAGGAACAACTGGCGGCGTTCCGCATGGGTCGCCACCAGCGAACCGTTGCCGGGCAAGGACAGGCCCAGCGCCTCGGTCAGACAATTCATCGAATTGGCCGTGAACATGCCCGAACAGGAACCGCATGTAGGACAGGCGGAACGCTCGATGGCGTCCACTTCTTCGTCGCTGTAATGACTGTCTGCCGCCGCAACCATCGCATCCACCAGATCCAGACCGCGCTCCCGCCCCTGCCAGTTCACCTTGCCGGCCTCCATCGGCCCGCCCGAGACGAACACCACCGGGATATTCAGGCGCATCGCGGCCATCAACATCCCCGGCGTGATCTTGTCGCAGTTGGAGATGCACACCAGCGCGTCGGCACAATGTGCATTGACCATGTATTCCACGGAATCGGCAATCAGATCGCGGCTGGGCAAAGAGTACAGCATGCCGCTGTGCCCCATCGCGATGCCGTCGTCAACGGCGATCGTATTGAATTCCTTGGCGATACCTCCCGCCTTTTCAATCTCGCGCGCGACCAGTTGCCCCATATCTTTCAAATGGACATGACCCGGTACGAACTGGGTAAACGAATTGGCAATGGCGATGATGGGCTTGCCAAAATCGGCTTCGGTCATGCCGGTCGCACGCCACAGGGAGCGCGCACCGGCCATGTTGCGGCCATGGGTAGAAGTACGGGAACGGTAAACTGGCATGATATCTCTCTTGTGTAAGCTATAATCAGGTCGTCAATTCTACCCGATTCCATCATGCTCGTTTACCCGCAATTCAATCCGATCGCCCTGCAACTGGGTCCGTTTGCCATCCACTGGTATGGCCTGATGTATCTGGCAGGCTTCATGACTTTTTTATGGCTGGGGCGCCGCCGTATCGTCATGCTTGACCTTAAGCAGTTTAACAATAAACTGCTCGATGACCTGCTGTTCTACGGCGTACTCGGCGTCATTCTGGGCGGACGGCTGGGTGAAGTGCTGTTCTACAATCCCGGCTACTATTTTTCGAATCCGCTTAAAATCCTTGCCGTCTGGGAAGGCGGCATGTCTTTTCACGGCGGTTTTTTAGGCGTAATGGTGGCGATGGCGGTATTCGCCCGCCAGCATAAACTGCACTGGCTGGCGCTGATGGATTTCGTAGCCCCCCTGGTGCCGCCGGGCCTGGCATTCGGACGACTGGGCAACTTCATCAACGGCGAATTGTGGGGGCGCCCCACCGATGTGCCGTGGGGCATGGTTTTCCCCCGCGTAGACAGCCTGCCGCGCCACCCTTCCCAGCTTTACGAATTTGCACTCGAAGGCGTATTGCTGTTTGCACTGCTCTGGTTTTATGCGCGTAACCCCAGACCGACAGGTGCCGTCTCCGGCCTGTTTCTGATCGGCTACGGCAGCTTCCGTTTTATCGCCGAATTCACCCGCAACCCGGACGACGGCATCTTCGGACTGATGACATTCGGCATCAGCATGGGTCAATGGCTCAGCCTGCCTATGGTCGTCGCCGGGATCGCGATGATGGTGTGGAGCTTCCGCCGGAAACCGGCTTGACATGGACAACCGCCTCTCGCACACTGCCCGGATAAAACAACGGCGACTTAAACTTTGAACGACTTCTCTACAGGCTCACTGTTTACCATCCTGATCTTGCTGCTGGTTTGCAGTGCGTTTTTTTCCGGCTCGGAAACCAGTATGATGGCGATCAACCGCCATCGCCTCAATCACCTGATCCGCAAGGGCAACAAGAGCGCCAGACTTACCGCACAGCTGCTGGGCCAGATAGACAAGCTGCTGGGCTCAATCCTGCTCGGCAACACCCTGCTCAATGTGGCCGCGGCCACGTTGACCGAATTCATCATCCTGCGCCTGTACGGCCATAACGAACTGGCCATGCTGATCGGCACACTGCTGATCACCCTGATGCTGCTGATTTTCAGCGAAATCCTGCCCAAGATCATCGCGGCGAGCTACCCGGAACGCGTCGCCCTCCCGTCGAGTTATCTGCTCACCCCGCTGATCACCTTGTTTCACCCGGTAGTGTCCGTTGCCAGCGCTATCGTAAAAGGCGTTTTATGGCTGCTGCGCATCAAGATTCAGACCGATCAGAGCAAACAGAAAATGACGCTGGAAGAGCTGCGCGGACTGGTTCTGGATGCCGAACATTACCTTCCCCGCCAGCATCAGAAAATGTTGCTGAACCTGGTCGATCTGGAGCGCATCTCGGTCAACCATGTGATGATCCCGCGCAATCAGATTGAATCGCTGGATATCAACGCCGAGCAGGATACGCTGCGCCAGCAAATCATCACCTGCCACCACACCTTGCTGCCGGTTTATGCCGACACACCCGGCAATATCATCGGCATACTGCATATCAAACGCGTGGCAGCGCTGTTTGCCGAATCGACTCTGGATGTGGCACAACTGCGCGAAGTTCTCAACGAACCCTACTTCATTCCGTCAGACACGCCGCTGCTTCGGCAACTGCAACAGTTCCAGGAACGCCATACGCGCCTGGGACTGGTGGTGGATGAATACGGCGAGCTGCTGGGACTGGTCACGCTGGAAAATATTCTGGAAGAAATCGTCGGTGAATTTACCACCCAGTCACCCTCGCAAACCGGGAAGTTTCTGCGTCAGGAGGACGGCAGCCTGCTGCTCGAAGGGAGCAGCAGCTTGCGCGAGTTGAACCGCAAGCTGGGGCTGCATTTTCCGCTGAGCAGCGCAAAAACACTCAACGGGCTGATACTCGAACATCTGGAAGACATCCCCGAAACCGGCACCAGCCTGAAAATTGCAGGCTACCCGATTGAAATCATTCAGACTCAGGATCGCATCGTCAAGGTGGCGCGCATATTTCCGCAGCAAACAAAAAAACAATGAAAAATTGAGATTTGATAATTGATAATTATCCCTTATCCATAATCCCTTGTTCTTTACAAGAGACTTAAAGCTCGGCATCATGCTGCCAACAGCAACTCAGAGGATACGTTATGGCTGTCGCACCAACGAAAGCAAAAGAATATTCCTACACCTGGGAAGGCAAAGACAAGTCGGGCAAGTTTGTCAAAGGTGAGATGCGCGCCATAGGCGAAGCCAATTTGTCCGCGCATTTGCGTCGTCAAGGCATCAACGTCAGCAAGATTAAGCGCGCTCGCAACAGCTCAAAACCTGTCACCGAAAAGGACATCACGCTGTTCACCCGACAACTGGCCACCATGCTGCGTGCCGGCGTACCGCTGCTGCAATCGTTCGATATTGTAGGCAAGGGGCATCACAACCCTTCCGTTGCAAAATTGCTGCTTACCATCAAAACCGATATTGAAACCGGCAGCAGCCTGCAACAGGCATTCAAGAAACATCCGCTCTACTTCGATGATTTATACTGCAATCTGATCGGCGCGGGCGAATCCGCAGGTATTCTGGACAGCCTGCTCGATCGACTGGCGACCTACAAGGAAAAAATTCTGGCCATCAAGGGCAAGATCAAATCCGCCTTGTTCTATCCGGTCTCCATTATCGTGGTGGCGTTCATCATTACCGCCGTGATCATGATTTTCGTAATTCCCGCCTTCAAGGAACTCTTTTCCAGCTTCGGCGCTGACTTGCCCGCACCGACGCTGGTTATCATGGCCATATCCGAATTCTTTGTCTCCTACTGGTGGGCTATTTTTGGCGGCATTGGCGGCAGCCTCTACACGTTCTTCTATTTCTGGAAACGCAGCAGACCCATGCAACACTTCATGGACAGACTGCTGCTTAAATTACCCATCTTCGGTGAACTGATCCGCAAGGCCACCATCGCCCGCTGGAGCCGCACTCTATCCACGATGTTTGCGGCTGGCGTTCCCTTGGTCGAAGCCTTCAATTCGGTCGCGGGAGCTGCGGGCAATGCCGTATATTTTGATGCCACCAAAAGCATCCAGCGCGAGGTCAGCACCGGCAACAGTCTGACTTCCGCGATGCAGGAAACCGGCGTCTTTCCCAGCATGGTGATACAAATGGTGTCTATCGGTGAAGAAGCGGGCTCCCTGGATGCGATGCTCTCCAAGGTTGCCGACTTTTACGAAGCCGAAGTGGATGACGCCGTCGATGCGCTGTCCAGCCTGATGGAACCGATCATCATGGTGGTGCTTGGCACATTGATCGGCGGCATCGTCATCGCGATGTATCTGCCGATCTTCAAGATGGGACAAGTCGTATAAGGCAGGATTCAGGATCGAGGATATGGGAATGAGTGAAAGTCAAATGCGGTGCACTGTTTTTCTCTCGATCCTCGATCCTGCACCTACAATCCTCAATCCTCAATCCTCAATCCTCAATCCTCAATCCTCGCTCCCCGATCCCAACCAATGAATTTACTCGACTTGCTTGAATCCTCCCCGCCGCTGTTCATTGCCGCATGCACTTTTTTAGGGCTGATGGTCGGCAGCTTTCTCAATGTGGTGATTCATCGCATACCCAAGATGATGGAGCGAGGCTGGCTGCAACAATGCGCGGAGTTGCGCGGAGAAGAACCCGTCGACTACGCGCCGTACAATCTGCTGACACCCCGCTCAGCCTGCCCGCACTGCCAGCATGCAATCAGCGCATGGGAAAACATTCCCGTGTTCAGCTACCTGCTGCTGCGCGGACGCTGTCGCGGCTGCGGCACCGCCATTTCACCGCGCTATCCCGTTATCGAAACCATCAGCGCAGTCCTGTGCGGATTTGCGGCATGGCACTTCGGCTATGGAATGGCGGCGACCGGTGCGCTGCTGCTGATATGGGCCTTGCTGGTGCTCACGGCAATCGACTTTGACACCCAGCTACTCCCTGACAGCATCACGCAGCCGCTGATCTGGACAGGGCTGCTGTTCAACCTGAACGGGGTTTATACGACGCTGCCCGGCGCACTGCTGGGCGCTGTATTTGGCTACCTCGCGCTCTGGTCTGTGTACTGGCTGTTCAAGCTGCTGACAGGCAAGGAAGGCATGGGCTATGGCGACTTTAAGCTACTGGCGGCTCTGGGCGCATGGCTGGGCTGGCAACTGCTGCCGCTGATCATCATACTGTCATCACTGGTCGGCGCAATCGTGGGCATCGTGTTGATCGTGGCCGCAAAACACGGTCGTGAAATTCCCATTCCATTCGGCCCCTATCTGGCAGGCGGCGGCCTGATTGCTTTGTTCTGGGGACAAACGCTGACGCAGGGTTATCTGCAAATACTGGGCCAATGAGCCTCTGTCAGGACAAGTTGTGCATCGGTCTGACCGGCGGCATAGGTTGCGGGAAAAGCAGCGTCGCGCGACTGTTTGCAGCACTGGGGGCAAGCATCATCGACACGGATGCAATTTCGCACCAGTTGACACAGGAGGGCGGCGCGGCGATAACGGCTATCAGCTCGGTATTCGGCCCAGATTACATCACGGATAAAGGCGCACTCGATCGCACCAGGATGCGCCAACTCGTATTTTCCGATGCGACTGCCAGGCTCAAACTTGAAAACATTCTCCATCCGCTGATACTGGAACAAAGCATTGCTCAAATACAGACAGCAAGCTGCCCCCCCTATACGATTTTGATGGCACCGTTGCTGCTGGAATGCCCCGCTTTTCTGAATTTGGTGCAGCGCGTACTTGTGATCGACTGCACAGAACAGAACCAGATATCCCGCGTCAGGCAGCGCAGCGGACTTGACGAAATCCAAATCCGTGAGATTATCGCCGGGCAAATTTCATCAGTGGAGCGAGTGACTATGGCAGATGACATTATCCGGAACGACGCTACGCCAGACGACCTTGTGGATCAGGTTTTTGCACTGCATCAGCGCTATTTGAGCCTGGGCGCAAAAACACCATTTGACGGCAACTAGATATTCAATATATCTTCCCACTTTGATTTTCATTTCAAACGCAGGCAATGACGACGTGATCAGCTACGAATTCCCGCTCAATGAAAAAGTACGCACCTGGTTGCGTCTTGAGGATTTGTTCACACGCGTGAATCATTTCCTGGCAGGTGAGCTCAGCATGGAACACCATGCCGCGCTCATGACTCTGTTTGAAATCCACGAGGTCGCCGGCAGGCCTGACCTGAAATCCGAATTATTACAAGAGCTTGAGCGGCAGAAACGCGCACTTGCCTGTCTGCATAACAATCCGGCCATTTCCGAGCAGGCGCTGGAGGCTATTCTGAGCGAAATTGATCAGGCGTCATCAAACCTGCTCGCGATGACCGGAAAAGTAGGCATGATCCTTCGCGAGAATGAATGGCTGATGGGGATCAAGCAACGTGCCAGCATGCCCGGCGGCACCTGCCAATTCGACCTGCCGTCCTATCACTACTGGCAAAAACAGGCCGTCAGCCTGCGCCGCGCCAACCTGAATGAATGGCTGGCTCCGTTATTACCGATCAGTTCGGCACTGAATATTTTGCTGCGCCTGCTGCGTGAAAACGGCAGAAAAATGAGCTTCGTCGCGCATCAGGGCACTTTCCAGCAAATGCAGGGCGGGCGCGCCGCACAATTGTTGCGCGTCAGTTTACATCCGAACTTAGCCTGCATTCCTGAGCTCGGCGCGAATAAATACGCGATCAATATCCGCTTTATCGTCGCAAACTATGAGGCCAAATCCTCACTGTTTGAACAGGACGTCCCTTTTGACCTGACTTTTTGCACCCTTACATCGTGACCTTATCAAAAGCACCCGTCGTCGCCTGTCCGCACTGCGGCAAGGAATCCCCCTGGGATACCAACAATCGTTTTCGCCCGTTCTGCTGCGAGCGCTGCAAGATGATCGACCTTGGCAAATGGGCTGACGAAGAATTCCGCGTCCCTCTCCCGGAAGACGAACTAGGCTTACTGCCTCCCGATCACCAGGCCTGACGCAATAGTCAAAAAGCGGTTGTCCACGAAAGGCACGAAAAAACACGAAAATATTCAACACGATACTAGAACCGTGTACTTTCACGCGAATGGTGAATTGCCATAATCCAGTAGAATTTTGATTTTGTTCGTGATTTTAGTGTTTTTGCGAGTTATTGGCTAAAGCCAACATCCCTGCAAGAATCATTTCGTGGACACGGCCTTTACATCCAGGCCTGACGTAGCAAGGCAATGCCATGCGCACCATGCTGCCAGGCAGTCGCCATATCATCAGCCTTCAGTCCGCCCAGCGCATATACCGGAATAGCCGAGCCCGCCGCGATCGCCGCGAATTTATCCCATCCCAGGTGAGCGGCTCCCGGATGGCTCATGGTCGGCAGCACGGGACTTAGCAACGCGAAATCGCAACCCAACGCCTCTGCACGGCACAACTCTTCAACCGAATGGCAGGAAGCCGCACACAAAGCCGCTGCAGGGCGCTCAGCGCACTGAGCGAGCTGAGACGAGTTCAGATGCACCCCATCCGCACCAACCGCCCGCATCAGCGCCAGATCACCGCTGATCAACACCTTCGCACTATACTCATGAGCCATAGCCACCACACGCAAAGCCAGATCATGCAGCACGTCTCCTCCAAGGTTTTTTTCACGCAACTGGATTAAGCGCAATCCGTTTTGCAGTGCCACTCCCAATTGCTGCATGAACGGCTCCACACCCAACTCCGTAGCGTTGCTGATTGCATACAGATGCGGCAATTGCAGCGCATTCAGAATGGGCTCATTGGCAGGAAGTAGCGGACTGACGGCGACTTCTGTCGCCGCTTGCCAGGAAAACTGTTGCCCCTCATGCGGATACAGATCGCCGCGCCATTGTGTGACACGAAAAAAACTCAAGCGCACCGTCGCATGCGGATAGGTAAAGACGCGCGTGATCCAGGGGTAGGCGCTCAGCACCTCGATACCCAGTTCCTCGTGCAACTCGCGAACCAGTGCATCGTGCGCCGACTCACCTGCCTCGACCTTGCCGCCGGGAAACTCCCAGTAGCCAGCCCATATCTTGTCCGCAGGGCGCTGCGCCAGCAGGAAAGTACCGTCCGGTTTTTCCAGCACGGCGGCGGCGACTTCAATAATTTTTGTTATCGGATTTTTCAAAAAAAGTTACGGTTTTGGACAAAGGATAGTCTGATATGACAGGCAAGTTTCGCTCGATCAATTATTGGCGTGTTGCTTGTTAATTCCATATGTTTCTTCACAAAATAATAACGCATCATCAAGGATCTTTAACAGCGTATCGGTTTCATTGCTCATAGCCACGGTCAATTCAGCGACAAATTCGTCCTGAAACTCATAATCATGATTGATGTTATTGCGCACATCCCTTGCACGTTTCCAGTCATCTTCAGATTGCACAAACCCAAATTTTTCTGCAAAGGCGGCCAGAGATGAACCGCCTTTAATTTCAACATCCTCTTCACGTGCAATGGACACAAGCAGCTTTCCCAATTGCTCCTGATATTCGGAAAATCGCATTCGGAACGCGGCCAGCACATCGCCTTCTTCAAGCGACATATCCTTACCGTTTTTCCCGACAACGCCGAGCCTTATTGCTTTTTCTCTGGAAAAAACCAGGTATTCCCTGAGTCGAATACAAGTATCAATCTTCTTCTGAATTATTCCCAGATTGCTCATATCAACACAACTCCTGTTTTTTTAGCGATGTCGTAAATAGGTTCATTTTTATGATGATCGTTCACTACAACGTCAACCTTGATTTCAAGCGCATCCTCGATATTTCCGCGCAGCCTCGCAACCGACATTCTGTTCAGATGAGCCATGGTCTCAACATAAAGGTCAATATCACCGCCACGCTTGGTATCATCCGCACGCGACCCGAACAGGAATATCTTTGCATCAGGGATCGCTCCTCTGATGGTGCCTACAATGACTTCTCTCTGTTTCTGGCTGATGCGCATTTTTGATAATCGCTGTTAAATTGAAACGATGTGGTACAAATACCGATGAAATGCAGGATTCCCCGAAAGCCTGAATATTGACATTCTATCTTGCACCTGAGCGCGATACCAGCATAGCTTCTTTGCCGATACAACAATTTCCAACGCACAACCCGATATTTTCACAACGATCACGATGCAACGATTTCATGCCCTACAGCGGTCACACATGACCCGCAGCAACCGAGACAGACCTGCCCGTGATGATCATGAAAAGCGGAATTTCAGGCCGTGCCTGTGCAGCTTTTTTATTCGTTTGCCACGCCATGCGGGACATGCCCGGTGGCCACATACCGACGAGCTGATTCACAATGTTTCTGCTGGTCTTCAAAGAAAATGTCAACGCCGAATGCCTTAAGGAATTTGCCTTTATCCCGACCGTCAGGAAAAATGGTCGCACGCTGCGTTTCACAGCATACCAATGTCGACTATCAAGGAAAAACGCCATGAGCCAGTTCATTGGCGCGAGTTATCAATTTTTTAGAATTGATAACATAACGACTGGATAAAATCATTGTTCGGCTTCGTGACTGAGTAAAACCATTGTTCTGCTTTCCTCGATAGCCCATTTTTATGCTTATACGCAAGCAGCTTAACAGAAGTTTGCTCAGTGACAGCAGCCTCGACAAGTTTTTTAAAATCAAACTTCCCGGCATACTCTTTTTCTAGAAATTGCGTAAAATGCATATGCCGAACATGTTTCCTTGCTATATCCGAACAGCCATTCTCAACAGCCTTCTGATAGGCGATCAGACCCGGCAGCTTCTTTCGAACATGTGGAGATTTTGTATAGCGCTTAAGAACATCGAGTGCCGCATGGAAACGTCTATCTGGCCTTGTGTTTTCGCGCCCCTGTTGTTGGACCAATCTAAATTCATGCAAACCTTGCGCGGTTCGTTTCAATACATACTCTACTGTCACGCAAGAATTTCCCGTCATGTCCCGCACAGAGAATATAAAGGCTCTGCCACTCGCGCACTCGCCACTATAGCGTCCAACGCAATTCGACATGCAACGTCCCTCGTGGCTCAACTGAGTACTATTTGTGAGCTGGATGACTTTCAAGTCTCCGACTTCCAAAGGGGATTCTAAAACAATGGGGAATCCATTTTTTTGTTGAGCAACCACTTCTGATTCAAGCCGAATCAACTCAACCCTCCACTTGCGAGCAAGTCTTTCCAGACGCGACAATCCTAACGAACAAGCCACCTCAAACGCCAAGCGTTGCGCGAGACCGTCTGTAATGCAAACTGCTTGTCCACTCACCCAAGCCGTTGCGATAATAGCCTCTCTAATATGATCCGAGAATTGTTCTATCGCCTGAGCTCGCTCATGGTAACTAATACTTGAGTCAAGTTTATTACGCCAATTAAGCCTCGATAACTCGCCAAGTAACAATCGGTTGGACAATGAGGTGGGCGGCATCCTTGTCATTACCGACAGAAGATTGATCGACTCCCCAAACATCATCCACTCCTGTGCACCTCTTGGCAACCTATTCACATCTAGGCTACTCATAATCGTCAGGAGTTCCTTTATACGACCGGCCCACTGAGCTCCAATATCCTCAAATCGTAGACCATTCAAATGTCGAACACATTTCTTAGAGCTGTTAAATAGTATCGCTATGTGATCAACCAAAGGAACACCATTGTCAATCGCCTGTATGATTGATGCTACCCAATTTTCCTTTGGGGTGACAAACAACTGCTGAACGAGCAACGGGAATATCACCCCCGCTTGCCGGCGGTACGTCCGTTGCGGCTCACAACTGTGGCTGAAATAGTTATAAGCGAATTGCCAATATTGAGAATATTTATCATCAACAGTTGACGAAAATTGATCCAACGCCGCAATAAAGTCGTCAATTCTATTTGAAAGAGTCCTAGTTAACTCAATGCTCTGTTCCGTCGCAATTATATTTATCTGTTGGATCGTCATCATTGGCTGACTGACTGCTATCCTCAATGCGGCCTGATTTTTCCATTCATGGATATCCCAGCCATCAAGTTTCGATGGGGCTATATCTATGAATTCCAATGGTGCACCGATTTCATAACCAATAATTTGAGCAGCAACTGTACAGTCCGCGATCCATTCCGGAAGTTTTCTAAGCTCATCAAGAAGGCTGCTGAGCGCCAAGTCGTCCGTTATCACAGCAAGACTGGTGCGCAAAAAAAACACGCGACCGTCCACTAACTCCACCAAGACAATGCCCTTTCTCTGTGATGCGATAGAAAAAGATCGGGCATTCTCAAATATCAAGAGTTGACGAGCTGACTTAAACTTAAACGGCGGACATTGATCGAACCTAAGTGCAGCAGACGGACGATCACTGAGCAGGTATGCGCAATCATCCGAAGCGAACACTTTATTTTCAAGAAAAACAGAGGGACTTATTATAGGCATGATAGCGACATTTGATTGTGTCAAATATTTATTTTTACACCATATAACGTCAAATGGTGTCGCATTGATGCTCAATAAAATTGCAGCCCTATGACCGACCAACAAGGCTGATTCATGATCAATATTGCCCACGCCTGGTAGCTGATACTCATCTGACTTAAGCTTGACGTGCCGTTGCCAAGACAGACCTGGCTGTGGCATACATGAAAAGCGGAATTTCAGGCAGTGCCTGTGCAGTTTTATTATTCGTTCGCCACGCCATGCGGGACATGCCCGGTGGCTACATGCTGTCGTGCTGATTCACAATGTTTCGGCTGGTCGTCGAAGAATATGTCCGCGCCGAATGCCTTGAGAAATTCGCCTTTATCCCGACCGCCCAGGAAGAATGCCTCATCAATGCGAATGTTCCATGCGCGCAGCGTGCGGATGACGCGCTCATGAGCGGGTGCGCCTCGCGCCGTGATGAGCGCGGTGCGAATAGGCGATGCTTCCGCTGGGTAGTCCAGTTGAATCTGGTGCAGCAAGGCGAGAAAATTTTTGAACGGGCCACCGGGTAACGGTTGCTTTGCTTCAAGCGCTTCATTACTTTCAAAAGCGTCGAGACCGTCCCGCTTGTAGATGCGTTCAGATTCATCCGAGAACAGAACCGCATCGCCGTCGAAAGCGATGCGCAGCTGCGCGGGATGATCTTCAGCAACTGCTGCTGAAGGCAAAATAGTCGCTGCGGCAAACCCTGCCTCCAACGCTTGACGCACATCGCCCGATTCGGCGGAGAGAAACAGTTGCGCACCAAATGCTGAGATGTAGGGATGTGTGCTCTCGCCGCGCGTAAACGCAGCCCGACTGATATTCAACCCATGATGCTTGATCGAATTGAAGATGCGCAGCCCGGTGTCGGCGCTGTTGCGCGATAACAAAATCACCTCAACGCGTGGATTGGCAAGATCGCGTGCATTCAGCGCCAGTAACTTTTTAACCAGACTAAACGCCACGCCGGGTTCGAGCGGAATTTCTTCGCGCTCAACCTGATATCTGCAATACGCGTCTATCCCATCGCTTTCAAAAACCGCATGGCTTTCGTCCAGATTGAACAGGGCGCGTGAAGAGACGGCGATAACCAACCTCATCGGTATTTCTGTATTTAACAAACTGCTCAATTTTTTTCTTCCGCTTGTTCAATAAACTGACAATTTTCCAGCTCAATTTCAACAATTTTGTATCGAGAATAAGGATCGTTGTATAGCGTATGGCCTTCCTCATAGAAGCCGTCTGGCATTTTGCTGGTAAGTTTCTTCTCGCGCAGCAATGCGTCCTCTCTCTTGGAAATAGTTGCGAAATGAACATATCTATCCAAAAGCTCCGCTATGGACTGACATGACATTTCACCAGATTTCGCCAATTCAACAAGGCGCTGAGTGATCACTAATAGCGGAACAACATGTTCCTTTACGACTTCCTTTCGATTCAGCTGGCGAGCCTCAACTGACACCACGCCCTTAAAAACAATATCCTCCCACTTGGCCCGCCCTTTTCGAGTTACATGGTTATTCTTGTAGCAATAATACTGATCTACAAAATGTCGAAGATGTTGTTGCCGCCCATTTTTCAACTCAAGTTCGATATGTTGGAGTTCGAGGAATGCATTTTTTTCATTGGAAGCCAAAGTGCTCATAGGAAGTCCGTCCGTTTGTTTTGTTATTTAAGTTGAGGCGCTGATTCCGTTCCAGGAACCGCCCCCAGTGCCTTCATAATCTTGATGCTTACGTTTGAATGCCGCAGCATTCCTGCCACGCTTCCACGATCATCACCATTGCAAGCGTGTCCAGCTCGCAATACCTCAACAGCGCTTGGTTGATTTTGCTGCGCTCATCGTCAGTCATGCTCTCAAACTGAAGCCGTGAATACGCCGAGGCAGCGGCTCCGCCCTCGGCAATACTGAACTCATCATCGTCAGAGACACACTCCTCATCTTCGCCCGTCATATCCGCGATGTAGGATTTCAAACGGTTATACGGATCGACCTTGCCCTTTTCATCCGGTTTCAACCAGACATAATCCTGATAATTCAAACTGCGCATACCACCTGCTGAACCATAGATTGGTTGGGCATATTTTTCACGCAAAAAACCGGAGGACTTTAGAACTGCCGGGAGCACTTTTTTGATCGAGTTACTGCCCTTGGTATCGGGATGGAAATATGCCTTTTGCGCCAGCGCACACAAATCCACCATGGCACGTTCACCGCCTTTAATTAGCGTAACAAGAAAGGCGCTCAATTCGTCAGCATCAGCTGGTGGATTGGCATCCTCTTTCAGCTGAGTCACGATGCGATTGAGTATCGTGTTTTCATGTGGGCTCCACATAAACACCGACCCGCCATCCTGATCAAGCTGCGCTTTCAATGCCCTTGCAAACTCATAATTCGGAAAATTACCCGGATCGGTCAACAGGCATTCGCCGACATGGTGGACGCTGCCATCGGCATTCATCACATGATGCGAAAACTGAAAAGCGATTTGCTCGTAAGGGCGCATGCCTTTGTAAAATGGCAAGGCAACCGCCGATGTTTCAAAGTCGATAAGGTGATACGGATATTTCCAGCCAGCCATTGCGGACAGCATCAAATCATCAGCGCAGTAAAAGCCGCGCGCCTTGTCTTCGTCTGACAGGCCCGTCACCTGCATCCACTGCCGATGCGAATTGCTCAACCCCTCATCCGCCTCTTTGAGTTTTAAATCATCCTCGGTTAGCTGAGACAGCTTCAATATGCCGTGACTAATCAATGCCGCTTTGCCACGATAGTTCCACAAATCAAGTACCGTTCCGCCTGCAAAGTCTTTGTCGCCCCAGTGGTTCGCATCTTTCCAGCATTCATGAAAGCCACTTTTAAGCGGCTCACCCGGCTCTGCCCGGAATTCACATTTGCCGCATTGAGCGCCGATAGCTTGAGGAATGCGCAGGTCATCCCGGTATGCTTCAGACCATCTTTTCGTCAATGCCGGCAGGGTATCTTTACCGCCCGGATATTCAACGCCCCCCTCCATCACCATGTCGACGAACTCATCGACATTAACTTCAGCCAGCACCTTGTCTCCATAACCCGTTATTTCAATGCGTGGATCGGTAATAATTTCGGTCATCCGGCCCGATTTTTTAACCTTGAACAGTTGATTCAGCCCGTCTATCGTTGCAACCTTTGACTTGTCCGGCATCATCAAAAAGCTGGTTACGCTTGAGTTCGGATAGGCGCAACCTAACACATATTTTTGAAATGCCACGTCTTCAATATAGGGGAGCATGCCGGAAACAATGGCATTACCTCGCTTGGTGCGAATTTCCAACTCTTCCGTATTACATGATTTCGCCTTAACCTCGATCAGCCGGAAGGTATTCCCCCGTTTCACCAGAATGTCGATACGGATGAACAGATTACCAAAACGAATGGCAGGTTCAAATAAGGTGACCACATCCTGCTTTAACCATTCGACGGTTTCTGCTTCAGCGGCTTCATTATCCTTGGATGTAATCTCAATACCATCCGGATACATCCGTTTGGCAAGCTCCCCGACCTGAAAACCCCCTTCAGCCAGCGACTGAAGGAATGAGTTATCCTGCATATTGTTGTGATATTCGCTAGCATGGCTGGCGTAATAAAGCTTGGTCGGACACTCTACAGCCTGCTTGAATCGTGATTTGGTGAGGTAACGTGGCGCCATACTGTATCCCTTGCTGACAGATTAATGTGTGCTGCGATATTGGCGCAACGTAACTGATATTCAAACTAATGCAACACGGGGCGATAAATTGCCTTTTGTGCTGTTGATACCCCAATAAACTTCTTCTCACAGAAAATAAAAGCCTCGACTTCGGTGGCTGGCGAGCAGGTAACCAGCCAGCCTGATTTAAACGGTTGAAACGCATCCAACTCAACGTCAAATAAACGCTCTGCATTCCCACGCTGAAAGTGATTCAGCATGACTAAAGTCTGACTGGAGTGATAGGCGAGGTTGGCCAACTCCTCTTTTACACGCACGCCTCCCGTTAACAGCGCACTGGAAACCAAAAGTACAAAATCCCGGTCATTTTTGTTCATGTCTGAAACAGCCACCTCAACAAGCAAGTTTTTCCCTTGTCCAGAAATGAATTCAAAACTGGCTTTAATCTCACCTGGATAGCCATAGCGACAAAACTGGCGCAGGTTGCCCTCGTTCAATTTACTGAAAACCAAATGCATTTAGGATCTCCATCTGCCGATACGATTGTGGCACTTTGTCCGCGATCAAAATGGCATTTCCATCAACCGCTTCCTTGCTTACAACGGGCCCGCGTATTTTCCTTTTCGACAGGCATGGCACAGCCCGTTATGACTGGCACCAAATTTCGAACCGCCATTCGTTCCGGGGCAAGCAGAAAAACTGCAACGTATATCACCGCAGGCATTGCATCTGTAAACATTTGCAGCCTGCCTTTTGCATGAAGGACAAGTATGGATTGACATTTTTACATCCCTTTATGTGATTTGAAAAATTCTAAACAGCTGATAGTTAATCAATGACCCATCCGGCGGCTATCAATTCATCGACCGATGAAAACAAAAATTCGGCATCAGATTTCTTGTCCTTGATTAGCAGCTTGTCTGCGACCAAATCCTCAAGCAACATCTTCCCGTAGTCGCCATGTATATTTTTCATGTGCAAAACACCCTGCGGTGTAACGGGCCAGTCATCAAGCGCGCTGCGTGTTTCTTCAATCAATCGGTCAGACCATTGGTTTGCCATTGCACTTACCCCTCAATTTCCGAACCCTTTGAACCATCAATATAGCGAATTGGGTTAGCTGCGCCGCGCTTGGCTAAGTGTGAAATAGACTTGTAGCGCAGATCATTTCGGATAGAATCATCAGCCAATTGTCCATTAAAGCCCCAACGATCACCGATCTGATACCAATCATTGATAAGGTATACCTCGCGCGTTAAACCACGATAAGTTGCAATGGCGTACTTCGCATTGTTTCTTTTAGGCCCGAGAACCCATGCTTTACGAGTAGCATCATATATTTCATCAGCGTTCATTTCTCGGTCAAAGCGCTTGTTGATATTGATAAGCAATACTGACTCATTCGTCACGAAGGGAGATGCCGAGTACATGGCTATCACTTCATCGGTAGTTTTAATACCAAAGTCGGTTGAATAATGCCCACCTTGTAAATTGGACAGATTTTGCATTCCGACAAAATCAATGACTGCGGCTTCAACCTCTAACGCACCAGATTCAGTGAGGCCATGACGAAGCATAAAATGTTCAACCGTTTTTCCGGTTTTATCAATTGCTCGGATGCGGTCGAGTTTTTCAGATTCAGTAGCATCTGTAAGAGCGCAGGCGACATGTTCAAAAACGCGGTTCCCAGTACCTTTTCCTACATAAAAAACTTCGGCATTGCCAGGGTCACGAAGAAAATAAACATAACAACCAAGTTGTTCAACGACAGATTGACTAAACATGGACATATACCTTAAAAGTAGTAACCCTCCTTCAATGCATAATTCATCGAATTTTAGCAGGTCACCTTTTTACATGCAGCGGAACTGCGCTGCCAAGACTTTCTATTGCATTGAATTTATACAATTTTTAAGCTGTTCTCAGCCGCTCGTTCTCTCATTACCTTGTTGTACATCGACATATTCGCGTCAATAACATCGGGATCTTTCTGCATTTCTTCGGAGACATACATCACCGGCCCCATATTGCAACCACTCGAATCATTCAATATCGCTGTAATCGCAATCTCTTTGTCGGCACGAAGCCCATCTGACGCGTATTGAAGTGACCAACCATCGGCTTTAACCGCCGCGAGCACGAGTCCCCGGTCATTGCGCAGCTCATCCGAAGCATATTTTAAATGACAGGCATTCAGCGCTAACGCTTGAAGCATAAACTTCCGGTCATTGCGCAGCCCATCAGAGGCATATTCAAGCCAATCCTCACAATGCATGACCGCTGCGAGCATGAATTCCCTATCATTGAGAATTTCTTTGCCGGCATAATTCCACAGTTCATCACAGTAATGTTCCGCTTGACTGCCTAAAGCGGCAAAGAGAACATCCCTGTCGTTGCTAAGCCTTTCGGACGCATATTGCAGGGAATAGTTGTAAATTTTGACTGCTGCAAGAACAACCTCCTTGTCATCCCGAAGCTCATCGGATACGCATTCGAAAACGTCCCCACAAAATTTATTTACCGCGATGAGAACAACCTCCTTGTCGTTTCGTAACCCGCCGGATGCAAATTCGAGCGCACTGCCATCTCTGGAAACCGCCACCAGTACCACATCCCGATCATTCTGAAGCTCGTCAGATACATATTCGAGCTCCCTACCATCAAAAGAAACCGCTGCCAATGCAGCTTCCTTTGTTTCGTACTTTACTTCCCTGTCAGCCATTAATTTGTCCTTGCATCGGTCGAGTTAAAATCCTTATGCTGATATTCTGAAACGATTACTGGCTCGCCATCCACCCGTTATCGGTTTTTCTCATACGAATAGTCTCCTCAAAGTCTTTCGTAGCGTCTTTATCCAATCCCAAAACCATAACCGGAACGACCAACGGGCAGGCAAAAATTTTCATTGCGCTTTCGTCTCTTCCTGCGCGTTCCAGTTTATCAATTTGCGGGTACAAATCTGAATTAAATTTGGTCAGCGCTTGGTACTCTTCATTCACCTTGAGCTTGGTCGCTTCATCTTCGACAGCGAATTCCGGAGAATTTATCCTTGAATTCATAGCTATAATGGCAGCCCCGGCTTCAGCTTGCTTCCTTTTCAGCTCAATCAACCGAGGCTGGGTTTCATCGTAAATTTTCTTTAAATCCCCGAACGCCTTCGCCTCAATGGTATATGCGACTGAAACATCATAGATGTTACTGCCGTCACCGAATGGAATTCCATTGGTTTTTTTAAATTTAACCAGCGCCAGGTTATTACAGCCAGACATCCTGTCCTGAACGATTTTTTTGGCCTCTGCTTCCGAAGGCCCTTGCGAACAACCTGAAACAGCGACGACGATAACGGCGCCCATAATATACTTGAAAATATTCATATAACCCTCACGACACAAGATAGATTTTGATCACACACTAAAAATTTTACTCAGACTAGAACAATGCCAAGCTTCAATCTTGCCGCTGCCATTGTTTGCTCCGTATCTTTCAACACGTAACCCTTTTCAAGCATTCTGGTCATAAACTGTTTGTTGTACAAAAACGAAACGATCACCTGCCAGACGCCGAACGTTAAAGCGGTAAACAACATATGAAGTGCTGCAACGCCAAGCTCTCCACGAATCAATGGGACCAGCCAGCCGAAAAACAGATATGTCCAGCTATATCCGTAATAACCATCTTTGGTTAAACCATTTGCAGGATTCTGAATAATTACTTTAGTTGCCATTGCCGTGCCCTTTTATCTGCTAACTTGATCGACCACAGTAAAGCAGTCGATAAGCCATACCTCACACAACCGATCAGCGTTGTCCCGTTTTAAGTGCCTTTATCGAAAGGGGGGTACTGTCAGTCCCTCTTGATTTGACAAGGATTTGAGGATAGTCGAGAGATACGACATATTGAGTCGCAGCGAATTTCTCGTTGCACGACACAGCCCGTCGCGTGTCTGTTTCAGGATGTTTACTATTCATATTGACCGCATCCGCATAAAATGACTGCGAATCAAACAACCCTGACTGGAAATACCATGGCACAACTACATCCCGACACACTGCTGCGCCAATGGCAGATGCTGCGCATGATTCCGCGCCACCCGCAAAAAATCACCGCAAAAGCGCTACATGAAAAACTCCAGGCCGAGCCGTTCGATGTCACCAAACGTACCGTTGAGCGAGATTTACATACGCTATCCGAAATGTTTCCGCTGGTTTCCGACGAACGCGACAAACCATATGGCTGGAGTTGGAGCAAGGATGCGCCGGTATTTAATCTGCCAGGACTCAGCCAGCATGAAGCATTGACGTTGGCAATGGTTGAGCAACATCTTGACAGCCTGTTGCCCTCGTCCACGTTAAGCCAACTACAGCCGTATTTCAAAGCTGCCAAGCAACACCTGGGCAATATTGCCAACACAAAACGTGCCCATTCATGGCTAAATAAGGTACGCACCGTGCCCCCTTCACAGCCTTTATTGCCGCCTACGATCAAATCGGCAGTACAGCACACGGTGTATGAAGCTTTACTTGCTGATAAGCAGCTGTTGGTCAAATATCTCAAGCGAGGAGAAAGCAAACCGGTTGAATATCGTATTCACCCTCTCGCAGCAGTTCAGCGCGGCTCTGTTACCTACTTGTGTTGCCGGATTTCCGATTATGAAGATTTGCGCACGCTGGCATTGCATCGCATTCAGTCGGCCAGCATGCTGGAAGAGGCTGCTCGTATACCGGAAAATTTTTCTATCGATGAAACGATTAACAGCGGTAAATTTGGTTTCGGCAAAGGCGGACAGATTCAACTGGAAGCCATCTTCTATCACGGCGTGGGAGAGCACCTGTACGAGACAGCTTTAAGCCATGATCAAGTTTTGATTGAACAAGAGGACGGCTCGCTTCGATTGAATGCCACAGTAACCGATACCTCGCAGCTTATTTGGTGGTTGCTCGGTCTGGGTGATGGCGTGGAAGTCATAAAGCCTGATGCATTGCGCCTGAGCATGAAAGAGACCATCGCCTTGATGCAGCTGCGCTATCAACCAGGTGATGCGAATGCCGGATAATTCCGCCAAGATC
>JBAZCE010000001.1:0-66480 GCA_041671105.1 Gallionella sp. | reverse complement strand
TTTTCCGGTTACTCGGATATGGCCATCGGCTTGTCGCTGATGTTTAACGTGCGGCTGCCGGTAAACTTTGACTCGCCATACAAAGCCACCAGCATCATCGATTTTTGGCGGCGCTGGCACATGACGCTCTCCCGCTTCCTTCGCGACTACCTGTATATCCCGCTGGGCGGCAACCGCAAGGGACAGCCGCGGCGCTACCTCAATCTGATGGCAACCATGCTGCTGGGCGGCCTGTGGCACGGTGCAGGCTGGACTTTCGTGATCTGGGGCGCATTGCACGGCGCATTTCTGACCGTCAACCACCTGTGGCGCGAAATGATTGCAGAAAAATTCCTGCGCCGGGTGCCAAGCTGGCTGGGCGCACTGACGGGAGGCGCGATCACATTTATCGCGGTGGTCGCCGCCTGGGTGGTATTCAGATCTGCCGACATCGCTCATGCAAGGATCATGCTGGAGGCGATGTTCGGCATCCATTCGCGCCCGATTTCATTCGATGAAGTGTTGCATGGACAATTGCTGCTCACCACCGATCTGTCGGGCCGAGATCTGTCCAAACTGCTGCTCCTGTCATTAGCCTGGGTTTGGCTATTGCCGAATTCCAGCCGGCTCAGGTTTATCAAGGGCAGTTTCTTCCTGGCGCTGGCACAGGCAGTTGTCGTTGTGTATCTGCTGTTTCTGGCCATAGATCAGTTTGGCAGTTACAGCCCCTTCCTCTACTTCCAGTTCTGACGGGTAAGGATAATATGCCATTCAAAATAATTAACCCCGCTATGCGAGCTTCACGTTAATACTATGAAACACGCCAAGCTTTTCTCGATCCTCGTGTTTGTCCTGACAGCACTCTACGGTGCCATTGGCTTCTATTTCCTGCCGCTGGCGACTTTCCAGGCTGAATTAACACGCATGGCCATGTTGCCTGAATCGATGTTCGGCTGGTCAAAACCTCAACCCGCCATCGACCCTGTATTAATGCATCAATCCTCTTGGCGTGAGGCCGACGTACTGGTGGTAGGCGACAGCTTCTCGGACGGACGCGTCTGGCAAACTATCCTGACCAAAGCGGGATTGCGTGTGCGTACCGAATCGTGGGACAGCGTGCGCGGCATCTGCGAAGATTTCATACCCTGGGTGCGCGAGCAAGGCTTCACCGGTAAACACATCATATTCGAGTCTGTTGAGCGCAACATTGCCGACGGCGTTGCAAGATCGGTCGAGTGCAAACACATGCAATTTCATCCCAGTATTTACGCCGATACACCGCGCGGCACCCCGACGACCTCTTTCGATCCCAACCGGGGAGACTATTCAGGCAAGCTCTCGGTAGGGATACAGACCAGAATCAGGGCCTGGCAGTATGAAAGACGTGCTCTCACCCTGGGCTTCTCGGGCTGGGATTTACCGAATGGCGTTAAAATGGCGCGCGTGCACAACGGCTGTGATTTATTCAGCCACGCCGAGTGCAACGACGCCCTGTTCCTCGCACAGGATCGCCTTGAAGACCTGCCTGAGAGCACGCTGGACGGCATAGCTAAACTCAACGAACGTTTGCACGACATCAAGCCCGTCTGGATATTTGTGCCGAACAAATCGACAACTTATCTCTATTCAAACAAAAAATTCTGGGACGAAGCGGAACGGCGTTTCGATGCCCCCAACCTGCTGCGCATGACACAACAGGCTATCCGGAACAAGACCGTCGATCTTTACCCCGCGAACAACACGCATTTTTCAACGACTGGCTACTTACTATTGGGCGATGCAATCTATCAAGCCATCACACCCCACCCCGAATTGAAGGAGACTCGTTAAGTGCCGACAAACAAATTCACCATTGAGGAACGCATCCTCGCCATCATCCTGTTCTGTTACCCGGTTTTGCTGTTGATCGTAAAAGGGGGAATGAATGCGCTGTTTTTCCTGTCGCTCGCAATCTCATTGATCGCCCTCTTCAAACAACCTCGCCAACCGATGAACGATGGCAATACGATTGCTGTTACGATTACCCTGTCGTCAGCCATGCTGGCCCTTTTTCTCAGCCAGCTCTATCACGGCGATTTCGGACTGCGCCATTACGACTCGGCCTCCAGACTCCTGCTGGCGATCCCGATCTATCTTGCGCTCAGAAATGCCGATATACGCACCCTGTCCTGGTTGCAATACGGGCTGCCGATTGGCGCGATATCAGCATTGCTGACGATATTGTCCATGCGGGGACATTATTTTTATGATGGGCGTGCATCAACTGCATTTTTACACCCGATCTATTTTGGCGACCTTGCACTAATGCTCGGATTTCTCTCGCTGTTTTCAATAAACTGGCTTAAACAGGACAGCAAAGCGATCATTGCGTTAAAAACATTCGGCTGGATTGCAGGGATATACGTTTCAATACTCTCCCAATCCCGGGGAGGGTGGATAGCGATCCCGATTTTGTTAGCCGTATGGCTGATTTTCCAAAACAAAAAACGCGGCATCGTCAGATTAACCTATGCGTTCCCGTTATTGCTGATCACACTCATAGCCAGTTACTTTTTTGTCGATCTCGTTCAGCAAAGGATAGACCGGATCTTTATAGACCTGGCTGCGTTCTCGCAGGGCCATGCCGACACCTCGGTCGGGCAACGATTGCAGCTCTGGAAAGCCGCGCTCTATCTGTACGGCCAGAACCCGGTATTTGGCTTGGGGCCGGACGGATTTGCCAATTCGATGGAGGCACTGTATAGGTCCGGATTCATTACGGAAGAAGCTGCTCAACTGGGCAGAGGGGAAGTGCATAGCCAGATGCTGGCCAATCTGGCGGAACTGGGAATCCCCGGACTGCTCTCGATCCTGTCGATTTATTTCGTGCCGCTGTTCATCTTCGTGAAATCGACTAAGTCAGGCTCAAATATCAAGCGAACAGCAGGCATGATGGGCGTATGCCTGACGCTTGGATTTTTTATATTTGGCCTGACGGTCGAGACGTTCAATATCAAAATGCTCGTTTCGTTTTACAGTCTGACGTTGGTGGTGTTATTGGCTGTCGCCACACGCGGGGAAGATGCGGCGACATAACAGCCGTTTTCCGGCAAGACGGACGGCGGGTTTATACGGCTTTGTGCTTTAACCTGGCCACCAGAATGAGTGTGTTTCCGCCCATCAGCACCTCTGTCGCGTTATTGTCCTTCATCCAGTATTTTTTCTGCGCCTTCTCACCCCGAAGCGCGGTAAGCATCTGAATTGCCCACGCAAGCGGCCATAACAAGCGCTGTTTTTTCTTGGGGCGATCCTGATGAACGCTTTCAACCTTGAATCCGGCAAATTCCAGCGCCATGCGCATCATCGGATACGGAAGGCGATTGATATGAATCATAAACTCATTGCCGTTGTAATCCGACTTCAAGGATTCATATGAAACGACTGGTTCGATGACGCCGTTGAGAAATTGTTTGATTCGATTTTGCAGGTTGGAATAATTCGGAAGTGAAACCACCAGCGTGCCGCCCGGTTTTAATATCCGTGCAAATTCACGCAAGCATTGAAACACGTTCTCGACATGCTCCGGGCCTTCGACGAAACAGGCGTAATCAAAGCGGTTTGACTCAAAGGGGAATATGCCATTCAGATCCCCTCGTACAATTTCAATTTCCGGGTTTTTAAAGGCTTCCGGGACGACATCTGCTGCCGTCACTTCAAATCCTTCACTTTGCAGGCGCCAGGCCAGACTTCCTGAACCCGCCGGAAAATCCAGCAAACTGCCTCTTGGCATGTCTTTCAATATTGTTGAGATCGCAGGGTGTATCTCTGAACGTGAATAGCTGGGAAAAATCCTGCCGTAAACATCTACAACATCCTCTTCACCCTTTGCACCGAAGTCTCTAGCCATCCTTATTCTTCTCCATACTATTTACAAAGCGGTCAGTCACCCGACCGGGGTCTGTCTATCATGACAGCGCGTTAAAATGAGTGCACCCGGTATTTTAATCCCGTTTATTCAATTTCCCGAACTCCATGTTCCCTGCCCCGGCATCGGATCCCAGGCCTCGATGTCGCCCAGCGGATAGTCTTGCGTCAAGCCGTAGCCCACCCGACGCATCCTGCCCAGCAGGGAGTTTCGAACGAAATTATGCGGGTTGTTTACTGTGTTGCCGGCATCGGGTTTTCTGAGCGAAGGCAGATAAGCCGGTGAAATTCGATCTGGGTTACCCCCCACTTCATCACGAAGATACGCCCGCCCAAGTTGTGCTTGATGCGCCCGGTGCTCTTGCAACCAAAATGGTAGAAACGGCTTTTCCCCACGATACGGTAGGTGCGGCAGCCCGCCACCCAGAATTTCATCAACAGATCGTCGTCAGAACTCATCCCCGGACTGAATTCCAGACTATAGCCACCCAGCATGCTCCACCACTTGCGATGCACCAGCGTGGGCTGGGAGGCAGCCCCTTCCACATCGCCCCTCTTGTCGTCCATACATTGCGCAAGGAATTGCGCCTCATCGAAGGCCTGCGGCGTTTCGCCAAAATTCTGTTTGATCATATTGGCATTCTTGCCGATTTCGGGCTGAATCAGGGTGCCGAAATACATGACCAGATCGCTGTCCACCGATGCAATGGCGTCGATAAATCCGGTATCCCAGCCGGGCGCGGCCACCATGTCGTCATTCATATACAGCACCCAGTCGCAACTTGCCTGCGCCACCAGATGGTTCACCGACAGACAAACGCCGACATTTTTATCGGTCTGAGTGTATTTGATGCCCTGCGACTTGACCCATTCCAGCGAACCATCCGAACCGTCGTTCAGATGCACCAGAATCTGGTGCTCGAATTGGGAGTGCTTCCTGATGCTCTCGACACACAGCTTCAGATAGGCCAGATTATTCCAGCTTGGGATGACGATGCTAAACATGATTGTCCTTAGTTCGAATGAAAGCGGGTAATTGCTGCTGAATGCGACAACGGCCGATCATGCAGAAACCCCTGCGTAAATTTGTTCATATTCCTGAGCGACGACATCCCAGCCCCGTTTAAAGGCGGGGGGCAATTGCGTGCGATCCAACTGCGCCGCGACAGCGTCGACCCACTCTTCAATCGGTGCATCCAGCGGCAAAACTAAACCCGCATCAACACCGACATGCTCGGCTGCCCCGCACACATCCGAGATCACCACGGGAACCCGGGCCGCCATCGCTTCCGAAATCACCATGCCATAGGGCTCGGCGCGCGCAGGATGCAGCAAGACGTCCACCTCGGCAAAGTAGTCGTTATCGTTGCGCCATCCCAGCAATCGATAGCCTTCGCGCCATCCGGCAAACAAGGACGCCAATTCGGCAGGATTGGGCCCCACCACCCACAGCTCCAAATCGGGCCGCGTCGCGCGCAATGCTACTGCGATTTCTACCGCCTGCGGCAAACCTTTACGTTGCCATTCCCACCCCACAAAACAGATCACGCCGCCGTCCTTCGGAACGGCGCGCTGCTCGCGCTGACGCACCGGCAATACGCCGGGCACAATAGGAGCGCTCAGTTTTTGAGCCATTTCCGGATAGTAGCGGGCTAACTGACGACTGATAAAAGACGAATTGGGAACGATGAATTTTGCGGTTTCGAGTTCCCGGCGTTCGAGATACAAACGCACCCATACCCTTAAGGAAATAAAACGCCACCAGCCAAGCTCGTAGATCGTCGCAAACGGAGGACCATGAAAAGTAGTGACGTCGTGCACACCCAGACGCTCATGGCTGTGGATGACCCGCGCAGGACAGGGATTCTGCTGAACCCAATTCGTCACCCGGGAACTGAAACGAACTTGCGACAACCAGCGGGGACGCTTGGCTGTCTCTCCCAGTTCGACGACGGTTATTCCAACAGGTTTTTCAACATGGCAGCGTTCGCAAAGAACCGTGACCTGATGCCCCAGCAGCTGAAGTTCGCGCGTCAGTTCCCACACATAGCGCTCCATGCCACCCACCGGGCCGTAGCGCTTAACAACCTGTACAATGTTCATCTTCATAGCCTAGCATTGTAACGTTATAGGGCGATCGGCGCATCATCGCGCTTGCCGCCCGGCCATTGTGCAGTAAAATCGGGCTTACCCGTTATTCGTTTGGTGCTCCCATGTTTTCTATATTGATTCCGACCTGGAACAACCTCGAACTGCTCAAACTCTGCGTGCGCAGCATCAAACAAAATTCAGCCTATTCCCATCAGATCATTATTCACGTGAATGACGGAAGCGACGGCAGCCTTGCATGGGTGCGCGAACAAGGAATCGACTACACCGCATCTCCCGATAACATCGGCATCTGCCTTGCAGTCAACGAAGCGGCCATGCATGCCAAAATGGATTACATCCTGTACCTGAACGACGACATGTACTGTTGCCCGGGCTGGGATACGGCGCTGGTAAACAAGCTCAAGGACATCGACACCGACCTGTTCATGCTCTCCGGCACCATGATAGAGCCGCGCGACACCGGCAACCCCTGCGTGATCTTCGGCAATTACGGCAAGGACGTAGGCAACTTCGAAGAAGATCGATTGCTTGATGAGTTGCCGCAACATGAAAAAGAAGACTGGTTTGGGGCGACCTGGCCACCAACGCTGGTTGCCCGCAGCTGGTGGTTCAAGGTTGGCGGCTACAGCAGCGAATTCTCACCCGGCATGAGCAGCGACAACGATTTTTCGATGAAGCTTTGGCATGCCGGCTGCCGCATCTTTCTGGGTGTCGGTGACTCGCTGGTCTATCACTTCCAATGCAAATCCACCGGCAAGATCAAAAAGAACGACGGCGGCAAACAGTTCCTGCACAAATGGGGGATGCGCCAGTCGGTGTTCGACCGCTATTATCTGAGGCGGGGACAGAGGGCGACAACATTGAAGCTTGCGGAACCAGAAGATACTCGCGAATTACGCTGGCAATTGCTGCGCAGCCGACTCAAACGTGCGCTAAGCTGACGCCTAGAGGGTTTTAAGGTTTATGGAATGCAGCGCGGTCAGTTTCTGATATTTAAGATAGGTCGTGCGCGCATTCATGCAGGCGATATTCCACCCGGCAGCGCCATCCAGCAATCCTAAGCGCAATACATAAGTTCGCAAAAACGCCCAGCCTCCGCGCAGCACGGCATCCATCCTGCCGGATCTGCGGCCAGATTCAAACATCTGCCTCGCTGCGGCAGATGAATAGTGCTCCACCTTGCGCTCCACGTCATCTGCCGTGAGATAACTGTAATGCAGCAGCGGTGTCTTAAATTTAGATGTCGCGCCTGTCAGCAACACGCTTTCATGCACCAGACTATCCGAGAATCTGCCGGCACCTCGCCTGAACAGGCGCAGCACGTAATCGGGATACCAGCCACAGTGATTAATAAATGTCCCGCAGAATTGCGATAATCTGGGACAGTAATATCCGTCTGCATCGGACTTGCTCATCGCCTGCTCAATCTCGCTGCGCAGCTCCGGCGTAACCCGCTCGTCCGCGTCGATTGAAAATATCCACTCGCCGGTAGCATAGTCCAGCGCTCGATTTTTTTGCGGGCCGAAGCCCGGCCAGTCGGCATGCACATGCACCTGGGCGCCCATTTCGCGGGCTATGCTTACCGTGTCATCGGTGCTTGCCGAATCGACCACGATGATTTCATCTGCCCACGCGACAGATACAATGCAGTCGCGTATGTTGGCGGACTCATTCCTGGTAATGATAATGACAGATAACTTGACCATGATTATTTAACTTGGAACTCACCCGCCCAATGCCGTTGCAATGTCACGAGATATCGCCAGCGCCGTATATACTTTCGAGCAAAATCCCCCGGCAAAGCGGGGGTATCACCCTTTAATATCTCAAGGCTAATACGCATTATTGCCACGCATCCCGCTGAATACTGTCATCGCGATGATTTTCAGATCCAGCCAGAGAGACCAGTTGTTAAAATACTCCAGATCGTATTTTACCCTCATTTCCATCTTTTCCATGGTGTCTGTTTCACCGCGCCACCCCTTGACCTGCGCCAATCCCGTTATACCCGGCTTAACCTTGTGACGAAGCATATAGCCGTGAATCAACTTGCGATATTCCTCGTTGTGCGCCACCGCATGAGGGCGCGGGCCAACGATTGACATCGTGCCTTGCAACACATTAATGAATTGAGGGAGTTCATCCAAAGAACTTTTCCTCAAAAATGAGCCCAGCCGGGTTATACGAGGATCATTTTTCTTCGCTTGCGGAACAAGCGCCCCATCTTCCTGAACCGACATACTGCGAAACTTCCACACCTCGATCACTTGCCCGTTCAAACCATAGCGCCTTTGCTTGAATAAAGCGGCACCCGGGCTGCTCAGTCTAACTGCGACAGCGATCAACACCATTAATGGCGATATAAGCAACAGAATCAGACTCCCCAGAAGCACATCTTCTACCCGTTTCAAAAACATGCTGGCCCCGAAAAACGGGCTCTCAAACACACTGACCAAAGGCATACGCCCCAGACTGCTCCAGCGCGCATGAAGCAGTTCAGATACAAACACATCCGGAACAACATGAACCGACACCGTGCTGTCTGCAAGACGTTCAACAAGCTGACGAATTTTCTCCTCCTGCTGCATCGGGTAGGTTATATAAACGCAATCGATGAGATTGTCCCGGACATCCTGCAAAAACATTTCAATATCTCCGACTTGCTGACTGACATCTGAGTTTCCTACATCGTCATAGAGCCCCTTTATCTTCAACCCCATCCACGGGGAGCCGGAAATAATATCAACAAGATATGAGGCGTTCTTCCCGCCTCCCACGATTGCAACTGAACGCGTGTTAAATCCAAGCTTACGGTATCGTCTCAGCACATAACGCAGCAATACCCGCTCCCCAACCAGCAAGATCGGTGTTGTCATCGTCCAGGCAAGAATCGTGACTCGCGAAAATTGTATTGATGATTTGCTAAAAAAGCCCAGTGCCAGCAGCACGCAGCATGTCAGCATCCATATCGAGAAAATCATCCAAGCCTCATGCCTGATCGATTCTGTTCGCCAGGAACTATAGAGGCCATGCCACTTGGCAAAAAACAAAAAACCAACGACAGCGACCAAGCCGGCCAGCTCATATTGCAGACCAAGGGTAACGCCGTAGCCCTTTGCGCACACCCACAAAGCCACCAGAATAAGCAGCACGTCCAACATACGGTGAAAAATGCTCAGCTCACTTCCATGTTGACGAAGCATTCCTTTTCTAGAAGACATTCACAACTCCTTTAATTGTCTGTCAAATTCTTGCAGAACCGATTCTCTTGCCCAGTTTCTGAGCGCATATTCACGCGCATGCGCACCTAACACGGCGCATCTCGCGGCATCCCTGGCAAGCTCAACAATCGCACGCGTAAAATGCTCAACATTATCCGGCTCGACCACCTCACCGCAGCCCTGCAAGACCTCTGCGATCTGAGAACCCGCTGTCGCCGTAGCAACGACGGGGCGGCCACTGGCCAGCATGCCCGTCAACTTCGATGGCATAACTAAATCTTCTGCACCGGAACGTTGTGGTAACAGATGAATGTTCGCCATATTGAGCAGATCATTCAGGCGCTCCAGCGGCTGTAATGGCAACCATAACACGTTCGAAAGATCCGGATATTTATGCTGTAAACGCTGACGCGCGGCACCATCCCCGCACAGCACAAACCGGATACCCTTTTCGCCCGCCAAACGGATTGCCGCTTCCAACACGATTTCAAGACCCTGCTTTTCCCCGATGTTGCCGGAATACAGAGCCACAGTAGCGTTCGACGGAATACCAAACTGCTGCCGCATAGGGCTTTGCATGGCCAATGGAAATATTACATCGATATCCACCCAGTTGGTAAAAAGCACCGTTTTCTCTGCAGCCAGCTTCTTTTGAACCAGGCGCCGCATCATATTGACCGAAATCGTCGATACCCTGTCGAAACGGCGCAACAGCCAACTCTCCATTTTGCTGACCAAACTGCGCAACCTCGGCGAGCGCAATATCCCCAACTCAAATGCGGCATCCACTTCGAAATCCTGAACGTGCAGCCAAGCCTTGGCACCGGAAAGTCTTGCACACACCCAGGCCGCAGGTGCACAAAACAAGGGGGGCTCGATGGCAATAATCACCTCCGGCCGCCAAAACAATTGACGGAGCATGACGGGCAAACTGGATAAAGCAAAGCTGGCCAGATGCAGCAGACGCTTCAAACCTGATGGCCTCGCCGGAACCCAAATCGGACAACGCCAGATAGAAACACCTGCACGAACCTCCGTGCGGTAACACCTTGCAGAATAGCCTTCCGCAACCCTCCACTCAGGATAGTAAGGAGGCGCCGTCACGATGCGCACCTGATGGCCGGCGGCCGCAAGATACTCGGCCATTTCCCCGGAGTACTTTCCAATCCCCGTGAGCTCAGGCGCATAATTAATACCAACGATCAGGATACGCATGCTACTGCTTACGAGCAACCACAACCAGACAATCGCCCCGATTGCACTGATTCCCCAACCATAGCAGCGGAAAAAACATACAGCGGATCAACAATATCAGCGGCGCGACCAGCATGGCGGATCGAAGCCGCAAGGTCGGCTGACCGGGCTTGGCAAATAATCCCGCGATAATTGAATGTGAAACCCACAACGCCGGTGTTTCCTGCCTCATTTCAGTGACCTCAAATTGCGTCTTCTTCAATATTTGCCGCAGGGTGTCCGGTGAAAAATGCACCACATGAAAAGGAACATGCCAATTGATCCAGAAACGACCGAATACAGAACGCAACCAACTCTGACTGTTGGGACAACTGATCCACACCTGCCCGTTTTGACTGAGCAGACCGTGAATGGCGCGGAGCATATCCTCAGGGTTCAGGGAGTGTTCCAGCACGTTGGACAGTACGACGACGTCGTATTTCTTCTCCGTCGTAAATCCTTCCAGCGTAGTACCGTGCACGACAAAACCTTTGCATCGAGCAACCTCTGCCGCACGGCTATTGAGCTCCAGTCCTTCGGCAATAAAACCATGGCTGCGATAAAATTCCAATCCTCGCCCTTCGTTACACCCCACATCCAGCAAGCTGCCCGTACCGCGTGCCAAATGGAAAGAAATATCACCGTCGATTGCAAGCCAAGCCCGGTATAAAAACGAATTAATGAATTTCGCTCTCAACTGAGTGTAGCGGGTATTCCTCTCCCCGCTGAAATTGTAGAATTTCTCGTATAGTGCATTAAGCCCCTCCTGATTTGGCAGCGGGGCGGTTTGCTCAAGGTTACATTTTTTACATTTGACGATTGAGTATGAAGTTTCAATTCCGAAGCGAGTATCGAACACTCCGTCCATCACCTGATCAAGCGGGGCATGGCATACCAAACAATCATTTTCCATATCATTCTTTCTTAAAATCAACCGGGCTAATTTCAAAACGCCTCGATATCTGGCCACCGAGTTTCATACCCCGCAACTCAATAACTCGATAGCTCCAGGCAGCCATGAAATAAGTTATTCCAACCACCACAAAATAGAGCAGCGCAAACTTTAATTCCGGCTGAATCATTGCGTGCCTGAATACCTTGCCGACATAGATCAGCACAAAGAAATGCAACAAATAAGCACTGAAGCTTATGCGTCCGAGTAATCGCATCAGCGGATTATCGAATAAAAAAATCGGGCGCTGAACACTTGCAATGATAAATAAAGTAAAGACTGCAGCCCATAAAAAATGTCGGGGCAACATATGATTTTCTGTTTGAAGCGGCAGGCTGATCAATAGCAAACCACCCGCGAAGGCAACTGCATAGGCATAAACAGACTTGAAACACTCTTCCTTGACGATGAAAAAAGCCAAAATACCCATCATGAATACCGGCAGTTGCGCCGGGAATGACATGTACCAGGAATAGATCTCCGACAAATGCCGTGAACTCTCCGGGAGTGTTTGATCAAAACAGGCTTGTGAAAAATAGCCAAACAGAAAATAAATTCCCACGCTTATCATGCACCATTTTAATGCAGAAGCAGAGCCGGTTACATACTTGCAAAGCACAGGCAACACCAGATAGAACATGACCTCGACCGCCACACTCCACCCGCCGGGTATAACCGCATTGATCGATGCGGGGTATAGCCCATGCAGGAAGCTAGCCGTCAACACAACTTCAATCCAGCCAATTCCGTCAGGAGACCAGAAAGACTGCTTGCCAAAAAAAAGCAAAGTGGCGATCAGCAGCGCAACCCAGAACATCGGTGATATTCGGAAAAATCTGCGGATAAAATATCCCGTCAAACTGTGTTGACCTGCTATCGCTCGAACATGCAGCATCATCGTCAACGAAAAAGCACTCAATACATAAAACAACTCCACCCCCATGTCGCCATTAACTGCCAATGCATGCAATATGCCGTCAGGTAACGGGGCCGCTTGAGAAACATGTATGGCGATCACACCCAAAATCGCCCAGCCGCGAGCCGAATCCAGGGCCTCGACTCTTGATGGCTGCTTATATCCCTCAACTGCTGAACTCACCGAATTCTCTTTTCAGATAAGAAAGAAGCTAAAGCACGCAACACCTGAATTTTACCGGTACACGATACAAAATCATTCATCGTGCGTAATTAGTACCGACGGACGGCGCATGCAATGTGGCTGACAAAGATAGCTCTGCCAACAACAAACTCATAATCACACCAAAACTTAACATTTTATACGTTGGTTCCAAAAACAATCCGATTGCGATTTCAGCAGAAGCGGCAAGAAAAATAGCCAGCCGATGGCTGGAAGTCCAGACGCCTTTTACATCGATTTGTCGAAATAAAAGGATCATGAACAATACCAACACCGCAAACCCGACCAAGCCTGTTTTAAGCAGCCAGAACGAAATCAGGGAATGCGTAAAACGAGTGGTTTCACCGTCATATATAGGATTTGACAATACCCCACCCCAGCCGATTCCGAACAGAAATGTGGTGACGCTTTCCGAAATACCATTAAATACAGCATATAACTCATCAAGCCGATGACTTGATCCAAGAGCCTGATTTTTTGCCCACATTTGTTCCGCAAAATTTATTATTTGAGTATAGGTTAGCAATAAACCAAATATTCCTAAAGCAATCAAGTTTCCAGCGGGTAATTTTCTTTCCCTGACCAGATGTAGCGAATAAATTATCAAAGCCAGCAGAGTCAATCCGTCAAATGCCCGCATTCCAAGTGCAGAAAATTCATATACGCAAAACACGCCACCGCCCAAAGCCAATAACCCGAAAAACAGTCGCCTCGGTTTAATCAAGACAAGCCCAAGTCCAAGGCACAGCAGATATATGGCTGTAAATAAAACTGCGGGGTCTTGGCATTTCAATATCCCAATCGCATAGTTTGCAATATCTAAATTAAGCAGACGCAACACAACGATCAGTTTGCTCCCTTCATTCGGCGGCGCGGCAGTAAGCGGAGAAAATCTGGATATATAAGAATCCATCGAGCCCAAATTTTGTACAATTGCAATATGAAACTGTAATGCACTCACCAGCCCGATGGCGAGTACGGCAGTCAACAGGGCACGCAAATGAAGCACACTTCGCTCTTTAGAAAGAACCAATGGAAACGCAGTCATAAACAGGAGCGGGACAATATCCCGAGCCATATCGGAAAAATTATTCGCTCGTAAAACACCGCTCAGGAGCGGTGCCAGCAAAAAGTACACAATGCACAAAGTCGGCAGTAGCAGTTTTCTATCTTTCCGCACTAGAAATGGAAATGCTAAAAGTGAAACGCCTACAGTTAAACCGACACCCATTGCGATTTCTATCATGCCAATTTGGCTCGGCATTGGTGAACCGAACATCAGCAAAAGATATGCGACAAGGATTAGCCCAAAGCCGATATCTGCCAAACAAAGTCGCTGCGATGTAATTTTCATACTGCATTTCTCTCAGTTTTTTGCCAAACAGGTATATTTAATGCCATTATTTCATCCTGTTGTGCGATTAGCATGGCCGGAGCTTTATCCCAGCCGCCCCAATCCGAGTCATCTCGAACTACCTCGTTTTTTGTTGTTTTCAATTTCATAAAGTTTCGAGTCGATCAAAAAGCGAAACCAGAACCCATGCAGGGTGTGATAAATCAATCCGGGGATACCATCCAGAAAGCCAAGTTGAAAGAAATACCGGTATATCCAGAAAAACAATGCTCGCCAAAACTTGGGAAATCGATAGTATAAATTGGCTTTCATCCAGCGCTTTTTTGCCGCCTGATGGATCAGCGTATTGGATGAATCCGTCGGCTGCTGTACTCGCAAAATCTCCCTGATTTCAGCGTCCGCGTATTGGTTGTGCTTTTGCACCCAATGTGACAAACCACGCTGCCCCTCGTCCACAATATCGTGTTGAAGATTTTCAATGCGCCCGATTATTTCCATGTGTTCGTCGAGTTCTCTAACCTCACATCTGGCTCTGCCGGTTCGCCACAGCCTGACTCCCCAAAGCGGATACATACCACCGTGTCGAATCCAGCGCTTCAAAAAGTAGACCCTACGATTAATACTATATGCGCCAACTTCTTCCGAAGTGTCACGCAACATGGACTTTAATTCTGCAATCAATTCATCCGTCATCCATTCATCAGCATCTATTCGCAGAATCCATGGTGTTTTGATGGGCAATGAATTTATGGCCCAATTCATCTTGTCAGAAAAAGTACTCCAGTTGCCTGTAACAACTTCACAACCAGCCGCCTTTGCAATCTCGACAGTGCGGTCTGTGCTGTTAGAGTCCACCACATATACCGTGACGCCGAGCTTGCTCACACTTGCCAGGCACTGAGGAAGGTTTATCTCTTCGTTTAGCGTAGGAATATATATTGATAATAAATCTTTCATGCTCGCACCGATTTCTTCGCCAAATACATTTGGCTGACTAACATGGCGGCCGCTATTATCACATACACCCATGCCGCACCCGTTGCTTTTAAAGCGGGAATCAATACGACGCCGGCCGCAAGCGCAGTCAATACACCGCAAAAATTACCGGCGAACTCTACATAATTGGATCCCAATGTTCGATGCTTGATACCGAACACACGAGCTAAAAAATACACACCATAACCGCCCCATCCGATTACCAGCAAATGCCAATGCGGTGCATAAAGGCTGCCCAACACCAGCACTACAATTTCCCGTCCGAACATCCCCACAACTGCCATACTGAATAGCCAGAAAACCATCCCCAACTTGAGTAAACGGGACACGGCGGTTTCCATGACATGCGCCTCCCCTCCATGATGTACCCGCGCCCAATCTGCCACGACCTTGGTTTCAATTTGCTCCATCAACACATTCGCCACGCTCGATATGCCACGTATGCTGGCCAGCAAGGCGGCCTGCTCTTTACCGTGCAGGATTCCCAAAAGGAATACCGGTATATACGCCCACAACCAGCCCAGTGGCGCGCCTGCTATAAATAATCGGCTATATATCAAATGCTCTTTGATTGCGCTAATCCAGGATGAAGTACTTTCAGACATGCTCCGACTGGCAGTTAGCAGTGTTAACACCGCGGGAACAAGTGCACTAACTACCAAGACCAAGAACGCTTGGCTTACAGTGTCAGGAGAAAACAATAGCAACCCAACAATACGCAAGGGATAGACCGCCGCACTGGACAATACTGCTCTGCGTGTCTCCGCAAATATATAGGCTGAGCGCCGGTCAAAATCTGCCAGTTGCTGCAGGATCAGGAATACGAACAACAACCCGGCTTCCGTCGCTGTTGCCTGCCAGCCAAAAACCTTTCCAAATTCAAACCATGCCGTACAGATCAGCAACGATAACGGCAACGCTTGCAGCAATTGCAATCTGGCCAATGAAATCCGGTACGAGTCGTCCTGCGCAGGGGCGCGAACCGCAGCCCCCTGAAAAATTCCTGCCACATTCAGCAACAACAAGGCCATATAGCTGGCGAAAACATAGGTGAACTTTCCCTGCTCGGAAAGCGGCAAGGCATGCGCACAAATTGCGATCGTCAGGAAATTACCACCAGAAACTAGCACCTGATCGGCGAGGCTGCCGAACTTGCGCATTGCTGAAATAGTGTACTTAAGCACGAAGGGGAACTCGTCGATTTAGCATAATGTTAATTAGTTGTCTCACAACGGCTGATGCTATGCGGCCAGGCCAGTACTTTCACAATACCCAGGATCGGAAAATATTTTTCCCCATAGTTAAAGTCTGTACCCACAAAATTATTGTCCTGACCGTCATGTATTGCATCGAAATTTGCAGTGCAGCTTTTATTTCTCAGATCATTAATCGCAACCTCAGCAGAATTAAAACTTTCCGCTGAAACAGTCTTATCAACGATCCATGTCGCTGCAACCTCATTTTTTAACAATGCTAATCCGTCTGCCAAGCGCACCGTTAAGGACATTACTAATATAGTCAGGACAACTATCGCAATCCTTTGATATCTCACTTTGATAAGCAAGGACAACCCGGCAAACATCAGCAGCATAAAAACAGGATAGCCGTAATAGAACATGCCGGCATCACCTCTGTACATCTTGAATACGATAAACAAGGCCAAAAATATCGCCACACTCATTTCCTGAAAGTGCTTATTTAATAACTGCAACAGCACAATTCTCAGTCGGGACGACATTTTTGATGAACGAAATAGTTGTATTTCCTTAATCCATAGAAATACCGGCAGTATCGTGATTACCGCGATGCCAAAGTATCCTACCGTAACGCTTGCCAAACCGGACAGATAACTTATTGATTTTCCAATAACGATATTCATTGGAACTGAATACTCAAACCCGCCGTGTTGAATATAGTGCGCTATATGATGAAAAAACAATTGAAGCGTGCAAAAATACAGCAGCAGAACGGTAAAGGCTGCGCCTACTCCCAACGCAACCGGTCTTACTAAACCAGCCAGCTTGAAATACTCATTTTGACCTTTATCGTATTTTTTATTGAAGACCATTAAAAATACGGCGATCATCGCAAATGCCAGTCCTATTTCATCAGAAAATACAGCTCCGATCAGAGCCGGGCCCTTGAAGCCAGGCCTTTTGAAAAGCATAAACAGAAGCATAAAAGTGACACACAGATATTTAGAATAAATGAACTGCATCTCGTAGCTCGCGATGAATAACGGGTTCATCAGTAGAATGAGCATAGCCAGAAAGAATAGCGACTGGCTGCTCACCGTCGATGTTAAATCTCTGGTCACGAGCCGTGCGCACAAGGCAGCATTAAGGATTAACACAGCCATCGTCAACCAGCTTATGAAGGGGAAAGGCAGATAACTGCGTGTTACTGCCTCCAAGCCGAATGCCACATAGTTGGTTATACGACCGCGATAAAAATCGTACTTATTTGAGCTTTCTATACCGTGAAAAATAGCTGCAGGCACATCCCTGACAGAGGTTACAGTCTCGTATTGCTGCTGGAAGAGGGCCATGAAACGCAGCGCATCCGGATGAATAATTTTGACGGGAGCCGCTGCTATAGTGGACGCTATAAATGCAGAGATTATCAGTACGAAAATGGCAGAAGTGAGTTTTTTTCTCATTTTCATCCCTTAGAGGATTCAAAATTCACCAGTCCCATTTCAACAACCAATGCTTCCGCAGTTATTACATACTGAAACTCTTGCAGCACACCTTCAATAGACGTCAATCCTGGCTGATATCCAAAGTCGGCGGCACGCCTGTTCAACGAGTAGTAATGAGGCTTCCCGCCCGTTGCATTCACTCCGGCGGCAGCCCCGGTTATTTCATACTGCAATCCGAACTTTTCCTGCATGACTGCCAACAGTGCCGGTTTGTCGATCGGCGCACGACTGTAACAGTCGACTGCCGCATTGGCAGGTGGCGCTGCAAGCAACGCGCAGACCAGTCCATAAAAATCGGACGGATGCAGAAAGTCCCGCACGATATAGTCGGATGACGTTTTCAGCACCGCCTTGTCGCGAACAGCGCGCAATATATCCGTGATTAAAAAACGCGCCTCGATATCCTGAGTTCGGCTGAAGTAATTGAACACACGGATATCGATGATGGGAAATTCCGGATGCGCCCGATGCCGGCATTCCGCATGCAGCTTTGCGACGCCATACCATTCATGCGGTGCCAGATCGTTGATCGCCACTAACGCTGCCGTATTGCGATTCGCAGGTTCCTTGAAATTCGACCCGTAGGCTGCACCACTGCTCAAAAACAGGTAGCGGCATGCCGGATGCATCTTCAGGTAATCCAGCACCATTTCGTCATAGCGTAGCGTGACATCAAAAATCGTATTACCCATCGCCACCGCCTGCGCCGGATTACCCACCCCGACGAAATTGATGACGGCATCGAATGCCTGACTTCCAAACCCAGAAAAATCATCTGCAGGATAACGTTCTGCCAGCCCGACGGACGCCAGCCATTTCGTCACCTCTTCCGGGCGGCGCGCGAACAGGTGTAGCTGTTTGTCTTCCGCTGCAGAGAAATAGACGATCAGGTCTCTGGCTATCTGGCTGGTCGCACCGAGTATCGCAATTCTCATCATGGTGACGGTTAACCGCTCAGCTTGGGAAACTGCTCATCCAGCTTCGAACCGAAGGCCAGGCGCGGGCGGCATTCTGTCGCGCCTTCCATCATAATTTCAAGCAGCAACGGGCCTTTATGGCCTGCAATCAGATTCAACACGCGATCCATGTCCTGTGCATTTTCTGCACGATGCGCCTCGATTCCATAGGCTGTTGCTATGTCGGTAAACGAGGGGCTGCTGTAGCCTTTCTTCGTCGACTGGTCCCGACCATCGAAGTACATGTCCTGGAAGTTCTTGACCATACCCAGCACCGAGTTGTTCAGCACGATGACGGTCAGATCCAGCCCCAGGCGATTGAGCGTATCCAGCTCCTGTATGTTGATCTGCAAACTGCCGTCCCCGCTGATCACCACGACCTTATTCTGCGAATGGATGGCGATTCCCAAGGCTGCGGGCAAGGCGAAGCCCATCGCACCCATCCCGCCGCTGTAGTGAACGGCCTGATTCGGCGACAGCCGCAGACTTTGCGCCGCCCACATCTGGTGATTTCCGACATCGCAGACATAATCGACCGGATACTCAGCCAGGCTGCCATTGAGCTTTTTGAACAACTCGCTGGGGCTGATCACCCAGTCGGCGTATTCATTGACGCCGGCCAAATCGCGTTGCCTGGTCAGTTCGACCAGCCAGTTCTTGTCCTGATTATTGAATGTGTCAGGCTGCAACGGGAATGTGCGGAAAAAACTCCCGGCCGTGGCACAGATGCTTAGATCCGCCTGAACCCGGTTGTCCAGTTGGGCCGGATCGATATCGATCTGGACAATTTTAGCCAGCCGCGCGAAGTCTTCCACGTCGGAACCTGTCTGCCTGACATCGAGCCGCGCACCGAGAACAATCAGCAGATCGCAGTTCTGCACCGCCCAATTGGCCTCGCGGTTGCCGTAACTGCCGATCATGTTGAAATAATTGCGACGTGCGATAACGCGTTCATGGCCCATCAGCGTGGACACGCAGGGTATCCCCAGCTCATCTGCCGACAACAACCACTCATCCATCGCATCGGCCCAGCGCGCCCCGCCGCCGATGCAGATCAACGGGCGCTCAGCGCTCCGACAGAGTTCCTTAAGCGCGTTCAACTCAATCAGGGATATTTCAGGCTCGGGGGCGATGTCCAAGGAGATGTTCAGCCATTTCTCGACCAACTCATCCGGGATGTCTGCTCGCTGAACGTCGTTGGGAATATCCAGCAACACGGGCCCCTGACGCCCGCTCAATGCCATCGACAGCGCCTTGTGCAACTCCGGCAGCAACGCGTCCGGGCTATCCACCCTCACTGCATATTTGGTCAGCGAGCGCGACACCTCGACGATATCCAGCTCCTGAAATCCTTGTTGCCGGATGGCCCGCCCGCCCTTGAGTTCCCGCGTATTAACCTGACCCGTGATGAACAGGCACGGAACCGAATCGAACCAGCAACTCCCGATACCGGTGATCAGATTGGTCGCGCCCGGGCCGCTGGTGCCCATCGCAACCGCAACAGTCTTGCCTCTGGTATATCGGGCGACGCCTTCTGCCGCAAATGCCGCAGATTGCTCATGATGCATCGAGACGATGTTGAATTGCCCCGATTCGGCGAAGCTATCCAGAAGGTGAGTGATCATGCCGCCCACCAGTTCGAAACAGGTTTGCACCCGACGGGCGATCAGAAATTTGGCAACTGCGTCAGAGGCTTTCAATGCGTATCCTGTCGTTCTAAAAATTCACGCCGAAGAACGCTTCGATCTTCTCACAGACAAAATCCAACATCGCTTCGGTCAGGCCGGGATACACACCGATCCAGAAGGTGTCATTCATGATCTTATCGGTATTCGCAAGCTCGCCGCTGATGCGATAGGTGCGCCCCTCGAAATACGGCTGACGCGTGAGATTGCCGGCAAACAGCATGCGCGTGCCGATCTTGTACTGATCGAGATATTTCAAGAGTTCGACGCGGTCGATGCCGGCCGATTCACGTAACGTGAGCGGAAAACCGAACCACGAAGGCTCGCTGCCGGCGGTGGCTTCCGGCAGAATCAAAAACTCTTCGCAGGACTTCAGACGTTCTTTCAAAAAGGTGAAATTGCTTTTGCGTGCTTCGATGAATCCCGACAACCTGTCCAATTGTGCCAGAGCACAAGCGGCCTGCATGTCGGTAATCTTGAGGTTGTAGCCCAGGTGCGAATAGGTGTACTTGTGATCGTAACCCATCGGCAACGAGCCCAACTGCTGCCCGAAACGCTTGCCGCAGGTGTTGTCGCAACCGGGCCCGCAGTAGCAATCACGTCCCCAGTCACGGAAAGACTCAATGATGGTGCGCAACTCGCTGTCTTTGGTGAACACCATGCCGCCTTCACCCATGGTGATGTGATGAGCAGGGTAGAAGCTGCAAGTTGCAATGTGGCCGAAAGTGCCAACATGCTGCCCCTTATAGCGGGAACCCAACGCATCGCAGCAGTCTTCGATCACCCAGAGATTGTGCTTTTTGGCCAAGGTCATCACGGCATCCAGATCGAATGGATTGCCCAGCGTATGTGCCACCATGATCGCGCGGGTGCGATCAGTCACGGCCGCCTCGATCTTGGCAGGATCGATGTTGTAAGTGGGAATATCCACATCCACGAACACCGGTACCATGCCGTTCTGCAGCATCGGGTTTACCGTGGTCGGAAAGCCTGCCGCCACCGTAATGACTTCATCGCCGCTTTTGAGCGCGCGTGCGCCCAGCTTGTGTGAAGTCAATGCGGTGAAAGCCAGCAGATTCGCGGATGAACCTGACGTGGTGGTCAATGCATACGGCACGCCGACGAACTCGGCAAAACGCTTCTCAAACGCCTCATTGAAACGCCCGGTGGTCAGCCAGCCATCCAGCGAGGCTTCGACCATATTCTTCAATTCGGGTGCGCCGATTACCTTGCCCGATGGCGGAACAACACTCGTGCCTGCCGTGAACGTTTTTTCTGCATATTGCAGCGCACTGTATTGCTCAACCAAACTAAGTATTTGATTCTTGATAGTTTCTTTGTCCACGCTAACCTCTGCTAATTTCAATTCAAATTCATCGTGCGAATTACGCGTTATAGGCGCTGATCTGACGCAACGTCAACTCACGCATATTTTCTCCATCGCGACAGGCTCGATTCCATTCCACTATTTTGTCCAGCGTTTCATCCAGATGCCATCTAGGATGCCAGTCCAGGCGAGCGCGGGCCTTGGAACAATCCAGCTTCAGGTAATGCGCCTCATGCGGATGCTCTCCGCCATCGAGCACCCAGCTTGCACCTTCGCCCCATGATTTTGTGAGCCGTTCCACAATCCATTGCACAGGCTTCGCATCTTCATCGTTCGGCCCGAAGTTCCAGCCTTCCGCGTAAGTTGTGCCTTCTTGATAGAGTTTCTGCGCCAGCAAAAGATAGCCTGACAACGGCTCCAGCACATGCTGCCAGGGACGGATCGCATGCGGATTGCGGATACTGACCGGACGACTTTCCGCGATGGCGCGCATGATGTCCGGGATGAGCCGGTCGTCCGCCCAATCGCCTCCGCCAATGACATTGCCGGCTCTTGCTGATGCAAGAGCGGTTGATGGTTGATGGTTGATAGTTGATGCGTTGAAAAAGGAGTTGCGGTAAGCCGCTGTTACCAACTCGGCACACCCCTTGCTGTTGCTGTACGGGTCGAAGCCACCCATCGCCTCGTTTTCACGGTAACCCCATGCCCATTCACGATTCTCGTAGCACTTGTCCGAGGTCACATTCACGACAGCTTTAACGCCCGGCGTCGCGCGCACCGCTTCCAAAATATTCACCGTACCCATCACGTTAGTGGAATACGTCTCCACCGGCTCGGCATAGGAATAACGCACCAACGCCTGTGCCGCCATGTGAATCACGATTTCCGGCTTGTACTCGGCGAATACCGCGCGCAGATGTTCAAGATCGCGAATATCGCCGACAATGCTGGTCATGCCGCGCCCCACATCGGCAACTTCAAACAGGCTCGGTTGCGTCGGCGGGGCCAGTGCGAAACCGGTTACCTCTGCACCCATGGATTGCAGCCAGAGCGACAGCCAGCTACCCTTGAACCCGGTATGCCCGGTAATCAATACTTTTTTTCCATGAAAAAAAGTATTCGTTGATGGTTTACGGCAAGAAGCGCCAGTTGATAGTTGATCGTTTATTGTTGACGTCATTGGGTAATTCGCTTTAGTTGTGAAGCACGTAACGCTGATATTTTCTTAACTAATTCTACAACAGTGCAGCGGTTTTCCTGGTAGTTGTCAGCAGGCAGAAAACCCAAATCAACAGAAAGTTGCATTTGAGCATCAAGTTCCAGTAAAGAACCAAAAGCCAATTGCGAAAAATGAGCCTGATCGCGCGCACTCGTCCGCCCACAACCTTCAGCCAAATTGGACATTACCGACACACCGGCTCTACGCATCTGATCCACCAAGCCGAACCGCTCATCCTGTGGAAATTTGGACGTAGTAAATACACCCGTCCAGCCAATGCTCTTGAAAGCTGCCAAGCTTCCAATTTTTCATGGGGTAAAGCGGTTGATGGCTTACAACCAACGGTTGATTGTTGATCGTTTATAGTTGACGACATACTCTCTCCATTGACAGTTTCAACCTTCAGCGATAAACCATCAATCGCAGCTTATCAACCATAAACAATCAACTATAAACAGTGCTTACCAGCACTTCCAGGGCGCCTTGCCCGATTGCCACAGTTCTTCCAGATGCATCTTGTCGCGCAAGGTATCCATCGGCTGCCAGAAACCGTCGTGATGAAACGCCGCCAGATTTCCTTCTTCGGCGAGTCGCTCCATAGGCTCGCGCTCCCAGACCGTTTCGTCGCCCGCGATGTAGTCGATGACTTGCGGCGACAGCACAAAGAAGCCACCGTTGATCATCGCGCCATCGCCCTGGGGTTTTTCCCGGAAGCTGTTGACCTTGTTGCCCTGCATATCGAGCGCACCGAAACGACCCGGCGGCAAGGTGGCTGTCAAGGTTGCCTTGACGTTCTGCGCCTTGTGAAAGGCAATCAGCTCGGTGATATTCACGTCGCTCACGCCATCGCCATAAGTCAGACAAAAGGCTTCTTCATCCCTGACGTAATCGGCCACGCGCTTCAAACGTCCGCCTGTCAGAGTCTCTTCGCCGGTGTCGACCAGGGTGACTTTCCACGGCTCGGCATTGCGCTGATGCACTTCCATTTTATTGTGCTGCATATCAAAAGTCACATCGGACATGTGCAGGAAATAATTGGCAAAATACTCCTTGATCACGTAGCCCTTGTAGCCGCAGCAAATTATGAAATCGTTAATTCCATGAGCAGAGTAACTTTTCATGATATGCCACAGGATGGGTTTCCCGCCGATTTCCACCATGGGTTTCGGTCGCGTAGAAGTCTCTTCGCTGATCCGAGTACCCAGACCACCTGCTAATATCACTGCCTTCATTGCATATTCCCGTCCAAGTAATCTTCATAAGCCAGCGAAATTCCTCCCGACAAATCAACTACCGGCCACCATCCCCGATTTCGGATACATCCCTCCGAGTTGATGTATTTTACATGCGCCCGATCAGTCGGCATGTAGATACCCTATGCGCCAATTCATACGCGCCTCGACACTGTGATTGCCGATCACCACGACGATTTCATCCTCCGACGCAACCGACTCAATGATGTTGACGGACTCGTTCCTGGTAATGGTAATCAGCAACAGCCTGATCATTGATTTTTGGATGACTGAGGATTCGGTTGATATTCGGGCACCCAGCTCTCTAGCGCCGTCTTCACCTCTTTATCGGGCATGGTGGCGACAGCTGTCCATTCCAGCAGCTTTTCCAGCCATGCCGCATCGGCCTGCCGTGCCTGTGCAATGCGCAATTTCGGGTGAGGTGTCGGCAGGGTATGCTCATTGTCTGCCAACAACTCCTCATAGAGCTTTTCTCCTGAGCGTAAGCCTGAAAATTCAATTTTAATTTCATCTTCGGTAAAACCTGAAAGGCGAATCAGGTCTTTCGCTAAATCCACGATTTTCACAGGCTCACCCATATCCAGCACGAAAATCTCGCCACCCTGCCCCATAAATCCGGCTTGCAACACCAGTTGCGCCGCTTCCGGGATGGACATGAAATACCGGGTAATTTCAGGGTGCGTAACGGTAATCGGACCGCCTTGCGCAATCTGCGCACGGAATTTCGGAATCACACTGCCGGTACTGCCCAATACGTTGCCAAAACGCACAATCACGAATCGCGTACAACCGGAGGGCTGCAATGCCTGACAGGCCATTTCTGCAAGACGCTTCGAAGCCCCCATTACATTGGTCGGATTAACCGCCTTGTCGGTCGAAATCATCACAAATTTACCGACCCCATGCCGCTGCGCAGCACGTGCCACCGTCCAGGTACCCAGCACGTTGTTGCGGATCGCTTGCCATGCATTGTGCTGCTCCATCAGCGGCACATGCTTATATGCAGCGGCGTGAAACAACACTTGAGGAGCGTGAAACTGCATAACCTCATCGACTCTTGTCGCGCAGCGTACATCGCCCATCAAGCATACAAAGGATAACGCAGGGAAATTCTGCGTCAACTCCTGCTCAAGGGTATAGAGCGCAAATTCACACGCTTCGAACAGCACCAACTTGGCAGGCGCAAAACGCGCAATTTGGCGGCATAACTCCGAACCGATCGAGCCACCCGCACCCGTCACCATCACCACCCTGTCGGTCAGTAATCCATGCAGTCCGTCGGCATCCAGCACGACCGGATCACGGCCCAGCAAATCGTCCAGTTCAATCGCGCGCAGCTGGGATACGGCTACCTTACCGCTCATCAGATCGTCAAACGACGGCACCGTGAGGACTTCTACCTTAGCCGCATTGCACAATTGAATGGCACGCTGGCGCTGCTGATGCGAACTAGACGGCATCGCAATAATCACACGTTCAATCGAAAAACGCTCTACCCAATGATCCAATTCATTTAATCGACCCAGAACTTTCACACCATTCAGAATACAATTTTGCTTGTTGACATCATCGTCCAGAAAGCCCACCAGTTGCCAGACCGGGGATTTCGCCAGATCCTTCGACAAAGTAACGGCAGCATCCCCCGCACCCAGCACCAGCACCGGTTCGCTGGACAATTTCATCCGCCGATGGAATCCTGTTTCCTTCCACACCCGGTACAAAAGACGACTTCCTCCCATGAATAGAATCAGCAACAAAGGATTCAAAACCAATACAGAACGTGGTACGACCAAATTGCTGCGAAACATCCACAACGTAAACGGAATAACCAACGCCGCAAACAGCACAGCAAGCACGATGCGTCGCAAATCGTTCAGGCTGGCATAACGCCAGATTCCATGATAAAGACCAAATTTCAGGAAAATTGCGACTTGCAGCGGCACAACCCACAGCAAAGTGTGCTGCATTTCATCGTTAAAATCCGCTGGCAATTCAAAGTTGAAGCGCAATGAATAAGCTAACATCCATGCGATCACAACCGCCACGATGTCGTGAAATATCGCCAGCGCTGTACGTACGTTCGATTTACGCAGCATCATGCTCCTCTTGAGTCAACTTCTGACGAAGACGCCAGCGCCTGTCCACCCACAGGCTCAAGCCCAGATAAATCGCGCCCCACCATGCCAAAAGATTTCCCTGCCCCTTCGCATCCAGACTTAGGGCAAACAGTGCCGAGACGCCAGCTAAAAACATCAGCACGTATTCTGCAATGGCAGTGTTGCGATGTCCCCAGCCCATTTGCACTAAACGCTGGTAATAATGACTGCGATGCGCCTCCGTCAGTTTTTCCTTGTTGCGGGCACGTTTCATCAGCGTCATGGTTGCATCCATCACAAACGGCGAAAACACCAGAATTGGAAACCAGATTGGCCAATATCCCTGTTGCCAGCCCCACACGCCGAAAGCCGCCGCCAGAAACCCGAGCGGAATGGAACCCGCATCGCCCATGAACACCCTGGCAGGATGAAAATTATGATACAAAAAGCCTAAAGACGCGGCTCCGACCGAGAAACACATCATGGCGAAGGCCTCGTTGCCGCCCATCAGCCCGGCAATACCGTAGAAACTGAAGCCAAACAGCGCCATGCCGCCCGCCATACCGTCCGAACCATCCATAAAGTTGTACAGATTGGTCATCCACACAACATACAGCAGCACCGGCAACATCCACAGCCAGCTTATACCGGCACCGAAAACGACACACGAGGCAGCAACAAAGTGACCAGCCAGACGCAATTTTGGCGACAAACCTCGCACATCGTCGACCAGAGACAATACGAACAGTCCCAGCACGGGCAGCACGATCCACCATGCCCAGAATTTGAACAGCAATACCCAGCCGGCCAGTGTACCGGCCATCAGGGCAATTCCTCCGGTACGCGGAACGGGTTCGGAATGCAGTGAGCGCTCGTTGGGGATATCCTGAATCGTACCGTGCTTGCTCAAGGTCAGAATCAGCGTCAACAGTATGGTGACTAAAGCGGAGATCACCGGGGGATAATGGTTCATGGATACTACCGTAAATTAAACAGCGCGGATTTTAACACGCGCGGCTATTCACTGCGTCGACGTTGCCAATAATCGCCAGACACCGCTCGAAAACAAGCTGCGCGGTGATTTTAAACTGGCAGGGTGGAATGCCTTCGGCTGATTCGAGCTTGGGACAATTGCGTTTAAAGCAGGGCGAACAATCAAGGCCACTTGTAATATGCTGGCAATACTTGCCCGAAATACCGCTGTAATCCGGATCGGTCGGGCCATGCAGCATGATGCCGGGAATATCCAGCACAGTCGCCAGATGCCCGATGCCCGTTTCGACGCTGACAAAACCTTGCGTATGCAGCATGACAGACATCAATTCGGTCAATGACAACTTAGGCAAAATCTGAGTCTGATCCCCGCAGGTAAGCCGTAGCGCACGCTGGTGCTCTGCCTGGTTCCCCCACGGCAACAGGCAATGCATGCCTTGCTGGTTCAACAACACAACCAGCTCCTGCCATGACGATTCCGGCCAATATTTACTGTTCCAGGTGGTCCCGTGCAACAGCACAACGCATGGCTTAGCTGTAAGCCCTTTGAGATGTACTGGCAGGGCGTTAGCCATTTGCTGCCGGCGGAATAACGCCAGACCAAAGTCAACAGGTTGGCTGATATCCGCACCAAACAGCTGTGCGATGAGCTGCCGGTTTTTATCGATGACATGCAATCCAGGCGCCACATATGCGGTCTTCCAATACAAACGTGCAGCCAATGATTCGCGCGCACTTTTCGCATCGAATCCGAAAACATCGACACCCGCCAGGCGGGAGAGCAATGCACTTTTAAGCAAACCCTGCGCATCAAGCACGATGTCATAATTTTCCGCCTTAAGCCGGCTTCTCAATTCACGAAGCAATCGCGGAATTTTCCGCCAGTTCTTCTTATGGCTACGCAGCGGCACCTCAATTACCTTATCGACAGCCGAATGCCAACTCACCATTTGTGCAAAGGCAGGCTCAACCAGCCAGTGGATCTGCGCATCGGGAAAATGCCTGCGCAAATCGCTGATTGCCGGGAATAAATGCAGAATATCACCCAGCGAGGAGAGTCTTACCACGAGTATTTTCATGCGAGATTCAGAAAGTCATCCGCCCATAGCGTAATCGACGGAAAAAGTTTCACTCAAACAACTCCGCCTCATTGAGTGCTTTACCCTGCGCATCCTTACCGGAAAGAGCCGGCGGCGACGTTAATCGCCAATCTATCGCCAAGTTCGGATCATCCCAACGCAGACAGCGCTCAAACTCAGGAAACCAGTAATCTGTTGTTTTATAGAGAAAGTCCGCAGTGTCAGAAAGCACGACGAAGCCATGTGCAAATCCTTCCGGCATCCAGAACATTCGTTTATTTTCGCCGGATAATTCCACGGCAACATGCTGACCGAAGGTCGGTGAATTTTTGCGGATGTCCACGGCGACATCCAGCACTGAACCCTGCACCACGCGTACCAGCTTGGCTTGCGGACGTTGTATTTGATAGTGCAGTCCGCGCAGCACAGCTTTGCCCGAGCGGGAATGATTGTCCTGCACGAAATCCACATCGCGACCAATCAACTCGGCAAAACGGCGACGGTTGAAACTTTCAAAAAAGAAACCCCGGTCGTCGCCAAACACGCGGGGCTCAATAATCATCAAATCGGGAATACTTGTTTTAACCGCTTTCATGATTGAGCTCTTTTTTCCTTGAGTACTTGCATCAGATACGCGCCATAGCCGCTCTTTATCAAAGGTTTTGCCAGTTTTTCCAATTGTGCCGCGTCAATAAAACCATTGCTGTAGGCTATTTCTTCCGGACACGCGATCTTCAGCCCCTGACGATGCTCGATGGTCTGAATAAACTGGCCGGCTTCGAGCAGCGATTCATGCGTCCCTGTATCCAGCCAGGCGAAACCGCGCCCCATGGTTTCTACCGACAGGAGGTCGCGTTCCAGATAAATACGGTTGACATCGGTGATTTCCAGCTCGCCCCGAGCCGATGGTTTGAGATCGGCTGCAATGTCGAGTACGGCGTTGTCATAAAAATACAGGCCGGTGACGGCATAGCTTGATTTAGGAGTCAGCGGCTTTTCCTCCAGTGAAATTGCACGGCCCGTTGCACCAAACTCGACTACCCCGTAACGCTCAGGATCACGCACATGATAAGCAAATACCGACGCCCCTTCTTTGCGTTGCGCCGCGTTCAGCAATTGATTCTGAAAGTCATGCCCGTAAAATATATTGTCGCCCAGCACCAGCGTCGAGGCGTCTTTTCCAATAAAGTCGCGACCAATGATAAAAGCCTGCGCCAACCCGTCGGGTGAAGGCTGAACTGCATACTGCAGATTCAATCCCCAGCCACTTCCATCGCCCAGCAACTGTTCAAAACGCGGCGTATCCTGCGGTGTTGAGATAATCAGAATATCTCGTATCCCTGCCAGCATCAATGTTGAGAGCGGATAGTAAATCATCGGTTTATCGTAAACCGGCAACAGCTGCTTGGATACTGCCAGCGTGACCGGATGCAGGCGCGTACCTGATCCACCGGCGAGAATGATACCCTTCCTGGGAAGCGGTGAGTGGAGAGTAGTGAGTGGGGAGTTGCCAATCGCAAGTCGGGTCATGTTGTACTCAATTTCTTATGTAAACCGGTTAATAACTTCCCGGCATGGTCAGCAATTTCGAAGGCAATATGGTCAGAGACAAGAAAGCCTAACATAACCGCCAATTGCAACTGTGTCTCTAATTCTGCCAGTGAGCCACGGGCAATGCCGATGAAGTGTAAATACTCTTGAGTACCATTCCTACCCGCACCCTCGGCAATATTACTTGGCACCGACACAGCCGCACGTCTCATTTGTTGCGCGAGTCCATAACGTTCTTCCACCGGGAAAGCTGAAGTTAATTGATAAACGACCTTAGCCAATTGCATTGCAGCTTTCCAAGCTTCCAATTGTTCATGCGGCTTTCCCATGTTCACCTTATCCAGTAAGTAGAGAGTAGTTAGTGGTAAGTGAGGGAAAGCGGGGACAGTGATTTTTACTCATTACTCCCTACTCCTTACTTACCACTCTCCAGCACCTCGCTGAGCATGCGCTCGACACCTGCCTGCCAGTGCGGCAAATGCAAATCAAAGGCACTTCTTAACTTAATCGTGTTCAGGCGCGAATTATGCGGGCGAATTGCGGCTGTTGCAAAGGCGCTGGTAGGCACACGCTCAATTGTATCAGGTGCGACCTTAAGCGAAATGCCTGCACGTCTTGCAAAATCGAGGACATAACTTGCATAGCCGTACCATGAGGTTTCACCGCTTGCAGCCAGATGATAAAGCCCGGAAACATCAGCGCGCAGCAGGGCCGTGCGTATCGCATGTGCGGTCACGTCGCTCAGCAAATCCGCACCCGTCGGCGCACCAATCTGATCGTCGATGACTTTCAAACTGTCGCGCTCACGAGCCATGCGCAACATGGTTTTGGCAAAATTGCCGCCACGGGCGCCATAAACCCAACTGGTGCGAAAAATGAGATGCTTGCAACCTGACCGGCTGATGAGACGCTCGCCTTCAAGCTTGCTCGCACCGTACACATTCAACGGGCCGGTCTGATCTGTTTCCAGCCATGGTTTATCGCCGCTGCCGTCAAACACGTAGTCGGTTGAATAATGAACCAGCCATGCATTTAATTGAAAAGCTTCCTGCGCCAGCACTGCGGGGGCACGCGCGTTGATGGTATGCACCCTGTCAGGCTCGCTTTCGGCTTTGTCCACCGCGGTGTGTGCCGCCGCGTTGACGATGATATCCGGAGCGATAGCCCTAATCTTCTTCGCAATGCCATCCAGGTCAGTCAAATCGCCATCGTCGGAACCTAAGGCCACCAGTTCTCCCAAGGGTGCCAGACTGCGCTGCAACTCCCAGCCGACCTGACCATTTTTGCCCAACAATAGTATTTTCATCAGGCGCGGTCTGCGTAATTTTTCTCGACCCATTGCCGGTAATTGCCCGATAAAACGTTGCTCACCCAACCCTGATTGTCCAGATACCATTGCACCGTCTTGCGAATACCGGTCTCGAATGTCTCAGATGGCTTCCAACCCAGTTCGCGCTCGATCTTACGCGCGTCGATCGCATAGCGGCGGTCATGGCCGGGGCGATCAGTCACAAAAGTGATTTGTTCGTTATAGGATTTCTCATCCAAGCGAGGACGCAACTCATCAAGCAGCCCGCAGACTGTGTGTACGATATCCAGATTGGCTTTTTCATTCCAGCCGCCGACATTGTAAACCTCACCCGGCTTACCCTTCTCAAGCACGCAGCGTATCGCACTGCAATGATCCTTCACATACAGCCAGTCCCGGATTTGCTGACCGTCGCCGTATACCGGCAACGATTTTCCCGCGAGTGCATTGACGATCAATAACGGAATGAGCTTTTCCGGAAAATGATAGGGGCCGTAATTATTGGAGCAGTTTGTAGTTAGTACCGGCAAGCCGTAGGTGTGATGATAGGCGCGTACAAGATGATCGCTGGCGGCCTTGCTGGCAGAATACGGGCTGTTCGGTTCGTAACGATGCGTTTCACTGAATGCCGGTTCGTCACAGGCGAGTGAGCCGTATACCTCATCAGTAGAAACATGCAGAAAACGGAAATCCGATTTCCCGGTACCGGTCAAAGCCGACCAGTAGGCGCGCACCGCCTCAAGCAGATGAAAAGTCCCGACAACATTGGTCTGAATAAAATCCTCAGGTCCATGTATGGAACGATCCACATGGCTTTCCGCCGCAAAGTTGATTACCGCACGAGGGCGATATTGCGCAAGCAACCTGCCCACCAGATCCGCATCACCGATGTCTCCCTGCGCGAAGATGTGGCGAGGATCATTTTTTAGAGTTGCCAGATTTTCCAGATTGCCTGCATAGGTTAACTTATCCAGACTAACAACGGTTTCATCGTGTTGCACGCACCAGTCCAGAACGAAATTTGCCCCGATGAATCCTGCACTGCCGGTTACCAAAATCATATTTCTACTCGATTCACTAAAAATTTGCACTGCCAACTGGCAACCAGTAGGACAACGTGCTTAAGTGGCGCATCAACTCGACCAACATATTCGGATCGAATATTATTTTGCGACACAGATTTTACACAACCGGGTTATCCCGCATCCCGATAACGTTGAGCCGTCGCTTGCAATCCTTGCGCCAATGTATAGGGCGGCGTCCAACTAAGTGCACTGCGAATTTTGCTGCTATCCACCTGAAGCGAACCCAATAGCCGTTCAATCTGATCCGACTTGCCGGTTAACTGTCCAGCAAGTTTCAACAACGCCGGAGGACAAGGAAAAAGGCGCGCCGGATACCCCATTGCAGCCCCTAACTGGCGCAACAGGTCGGGCGTGGAGATATCCTCGCCATCGCTGACCAGATAGGTCTGCCCGGCAGCAGCAGGATAAGTTGAACAGTGTATCAAAGCATCCACCAGATTCTCAATATAAATAAGGCTGCGCTGATTCTTTACTGACGCCAATGGCAGCGGAATTCCTTTGTCCAACACCTTGAGCATCTGTGCAAAATTACCCGGTGCGCCTGCACCATAAACCAAAGGGGGGCGCACGATTACAACCTCCAATCCAGTTTCTTCGGAAACATGCAACAAACACTGTTCGGCCTCCCATTTAGAAAGTGCATAGGCATTGTGAGGATGAGGAATATCTGATTCAGCAAATGATCTGCCAAAATCAGTTAACAAGCCATTCACGCCAATTGAGCTGACATACACCAAACGCTTCACTCCGTTTGCAACGGCGAAGCGCGCGAGATGTTCTGTACCTGCCACATTTACCTTGCGAAATTCTTCCAGCGGATTTCCCGCATGCTCGCACATCACATGCACACGTGCAGCGAGGTGAATCACGACATCCACACCTCCTAAAGCATGACGCCAATCTGTTTCGGCATTTATTCCACCAACGACAACGGGTTCAACCACCTCGGGTAGCGTCCCATTTTTGCGAACCGCACCTCTGACAGAGTAGCCCTGACGCACCGCTTGCACGCACAGACTCTGCCCGACAAAACCAGTGACTCCGGTTATTAAAGTACGCAAAACGATATACCCCTCACGACTCTCTGCGCCACTTATCTCGAACCAAGGCTGACAGCACGCCCAGCATCAAACCAAGCAATACTCCCAACGGCAACACCAACCCGACCTTGGGTGAAACATGCCTGTTCGATACGATCATCGGAAAAGTCAATTTGGCCGGATGTTTTGTGGAGAGAAAAGTCTCTTCCCTCAATCCATCTATGCGCGTACGCAACGCACTTAATTTATCAAGTTGAGACAGATAGGCAAAGCCGCTCAGATCAGACTTTTTTATTACCTCTAATTGTTGCTGCTCTTCCAACATGGTTTGCTGATATTGCAGCAACTGTTCTTTTCTTCCCGCCAGGCGCTCTTCGACCAGGCCTTGTTGCTGGGCTATAATCATCGCCACAATTGCTTCCGCACATTGCCTGGCTTGCATAACACTATGAGCACGTAATTTCATACTCACCACCCTGTCCACGCTGGAGACGATTTGAACAGTCAGTTTCCCGCCCAGATATTCACCGTATTCCCCATCCTCGGGCATATCACAACTTTGTTTTACAGCCGCCGGATACGTCGATGAAAATTGCAAACGGTGAATCAAGGCTACCGGCTCTTCAATATTATTGTTATTAGAATTACTGTTACTGCCGAATTGCGACATCTCCATTTGCCATTTCGCCTCATATTTTTTAGGCGCAAGTAAAATGTATGCGATGGCAAGCATCAGTCCGACGAAACAGAAAAATACAATAATACGTTGATTGCATTTGAAAAACTTAACAATTCCCTTCAGGCTTATTTCAACGCTTGCTGCTTGCTGCTTTTCTTCTAGCATATTCTTCCTTTTTCAATCCACGACTTATTTCGGCCTCACAAGAAACTGCAACCCTTTTGAGAATATTTTACTGAAAATCAATCGCAGCATAGATGCCCGCTGCCCACTCTGCTTCAATGCCCGCAGAATCTCCTTATTCTGTTTCACAATATTCGCAAAATTACGATTGGTCGTGCCTCCTATGCGCATTTTGACCAACACTTCCGGAATATATCTGGCGCGCACCCTGTGTAATTCCAGGAAGCGCAGCATCAACTCCATATCTGCCGCGATTTTATAAGTCAAATCAAATGCTCCGAAACGCTCATAAATTTTACGTCGGACAAAGAAAGTCGGATGCGGCGGGCACCAGGCACTTTCAAACGCTCCAGGGCGAAAATCAGAAGATTGCCAGTAACGCACAACAGTCGAAGTATCGAATTGCTTCACATAGCATAAATCACCGTAGCAAGCGTCCAAATCCGGGTCGGCCAGCACCGATACCATTCTCGCCAACACATCCGGTGAGGCATAAAAATCATCCGCATTGATTAAGCCGACAATTTCGCCAGACGCCAGAGAGATGCCTTTATTCATCGCATCATAAATACCAGCATCTTTCTCACTCACCCAGTAATCAATGCGATCCTCATATTGGCGCAAAATATCCACCGTTTCATCAGTAGATCCTCCGTCAACAACGATATATTCAACATTATCATAGGTCTGCTCAATGACACTGCTTATGGTGTGTTCAAGGGTCGCTGCACCATTATAAACCACTGTAACAATGCTTACCAAAGGCCTGTCTGGCATAGGCGGTTTCGTTGTCTTGCCGAGAATTTGCCGCCCCCCCTCCAGCTTGCCTTTTGCAACTGGCATTACCTGACCTGAAGAAGATTCAACGGATTCATTCATGCTAATTTGTAATGGAACGCACTCTTCACCATCAATGTACTTGTGTTTAAGCGTAGCCAGCCTTCCGACCAAGCCTTTTTTTCTCGGTAGATATGCAACAGGTATCTCTTTCTGCTTCATTTCGAAAACGACGCTTCTCAAGTTATCCACATAAACCTGATAAAGCAACGCAGATGCTTTTCCCACGTGCCAGCCTGAATATATCAATATTTCATCGGGTGAAATAATTCTGAGCGTCTGGAAATGATAGAAAACTGGATTCAGTTTTCCACCGCCAAGTTTCTCGAAGTATTCCACATTCCATGGAGCCAGCGTTTTCTCCTTCTGCAATAAGATATGCACTTCTGCACCGAACAGTTCAGGCCAATAGTCGAGATACTTTTGATCACCAAACTTTCCATCTTCAACTCTGGCAAAACACCACTCCAGGCAACGATCTTGCCACCAGTACATAACTTTTTCACCTTGCGGTGTGCGTCGGAAGGTCATGAATTGAACGCAAAACCTCCCTCCCCGTTTGGCTCTACCTGATCGCTCATATCGAGGGCTATAGGCATGCTCGGTAATCAAAACATGCTTGCCTGAACGTTCAAATTCATCCAGCAATATTTTCGGAGATGCGAAAAAAAACAGATCCGCATCGAGATAAGTTACACGCTCGACTTGGGGTGCACGATCCAAAACAAATTGCGGTGTGAACGGCGTCAATGTCCAGCAATATTCGCCTCTGCTGCGGGTCGGTTTGACAGCCAGCAAGCGCGCATCTTCAGCTTCGCGCAAGGGAATCAGACTCACATGCGGCAATGCCAGACGTTGCAAATTCTGCTCAACCAATTCATCCATGCAGAGTATCCATAGATGAAACGGCTGTCCTTGCTCAAGCAGTGAAGCGTGCAGACACAACCCTATGGGCAGAAAATTATTATCAAACAGCGTAACAAAATGCTCAATATCAGCGGTTTTATTATTTAAAAACATTGATAGCATCAATCACGGTTGAAACATCTGCATCGCTCATCTGCGGATGACAAGGAATAGAAAGGCACACGCGGGCATGCGACTCGGCAACAGAAAGACCATTGGGGTCACAACGCAAGTCTTTGCACGGTGACTGGACATGAACCGGCACAGGGTAATGCACATATGTTTCCACACCACAGGATTTGAGATGTTGAGCCAACTTATCCCGCTCATCACAGATCACCACAAACAGATGAAACACATGGCTCTCCGCCTGAACCGGCTCGGCCAGTAATCTGCATTGCGGATTCGTGATTCCTGTCCTATAAGCCTTTGCGATCGCGCGACGACGCTCAGTAAAGCTCTCCAACCTGCCCAGCCTGACACGCAAAAGCGCAGCTTGCAACTCGTCCAACCGGCTATTAAGCCCCAGCTCAGTATGGTGATAGCGCACGCTTTGACCGTAATTGCGAAGCACTGCGACGCGCTTTGCAAGCACTCCCTCACTGCAGACTAATGCACCGGCATCTCCCATCGCGCCCAGGTTCTTGGTCGGATAAAAACTATAGGCGCCAAAACGTCCGAAACTACCGGCAATCCTCCCGCTCCATCGCGCCAAATGTGATTGAGCACAATCTTCCAATAGCGCAATATTGTGCTTATCGCACAACGCCGTCCAGCGCTCCATCTCCCGAATTTGCCCATACAAATGAACCAGCAGAACGGCCTTCGTTTTCGGGCCGATGCAACGCTCTACGCTCGCGTGATCAAGCAAGGCCGTTTCCGGATCAATATCCGCCAAAACCGGGATTGCCCCGGCACGCAGTATCGCCAGTACAGTCGCAAACGCCGTCATCGGCGTAGTAATGACCTCATCTCCCGCCCCGATATCCAATGCTCGCAAACCAATCTCAATGGCATCCATGCCATTTCCCACACCCACGGCATATCCAACACGGCAACGCTCGGCCCATTCAAGCTCAAATGCCTCCACTTCTTTTCCCAGTACATACCAGCCGGAGCGGAGTACTCTGTCCAGCGCCGCCAATTCGGCAACCCGCAAATCCTCGGGTTCAGCCTTAAAATCATTCATTAAAATCATGCCGCGCTCCAATATGCCTGCTGATGTTCTCGATAATAGGCAAGACAGTTTGCCAATCCTTGTTTCAAGTCAGTCTTTGGCTGCCACCCCAAAGTAGTTTGCAATTTGTCATAATCGCTATAGTAATCGCCGATATCGATCGCCTTGCGCTCCGGAGGAAATGGCACAATTTCGTAGCTTGATTCGGGGCTCAAATCACAGAACATCTGCGCTAACTGCCCCAGACTCACTACCTCTTTGCTGCCCAGGTTAAATACTTGTCCATCTGCTTTTGCATCGAGCGCCGCCAGCAAAAGCGCATCGACCACATCGTCCACATAATTAAAATCGCGCAACTGCAAGCCATCGCCAAACACCAGAATAGGCTTACCCTCAATGACGTTCCTGATCCAGATACCTAAAAAAGTCTGCCTTGCATCTTTTACCCGCATACCGGGACCATATGTATTTGTCAGGCGCAACGCACAAGCTCTGATTCCATATACATTGTTATAGAGCAAGTGATACCACTCGCCTGCTAATTTGTTGATGCCATTTACGTCCACGGGCCTGATCGGATGCGTTTCATCGACTGGCAGGTACTCCGGCTTACCGTATAGCTGTCGCGTGCTGGCGAATACGATTTTGATTTTCTGATTGTGTTGCCGACAGGCCTCCAGAATAGACAACTGCGCAGAAGCATTGATTTCAAGATCGGCTTGCGGATTTGTCATCGAATCCAGATGGCTGGTTTGGCCTGCAAGATTAAAAAGATAATCCTTATCCTGCACCAGATAGGCCATTGAAAAAGGATCGCGCACATCGCTGATATTTACCTTCACCTTGTCCGAAAAATCATGGATGTTGAACAGGTTTCCTCCGTATTGCGGGATCAGGCTGTCTACCAGGGTGACATTTGCGCCCTCGCTAATCAGCTTCCTGGCCAGATTGGAGCCAATAAAACCCAAACCTCCGGTTATCAGAACCTGCTTGCCGGCGAAAATATTATTCCCCATCTTTATTTCTCCAGTTTTCAAATTCACCGGCAAAGTTAACTGCCGGATGCCCACCCACTCATCCCAGACAATTTGATGAAAATATTATCTGGTTACTTATACCTTCAATTTACTGACGCAGTCTTTTTGCGCTTGGCCAAAACCAGATTATCAAGGTATGTATTTGAATTTTTGGGCGATATGGTCGCCAACATGCTTGCAAGGAGTGAAACCGGCATACACAGCAATGGGGTCAAAAGTAATCGCAACACCTTGGGACGTAACTTAACCAGAACAGCATCGAAAATCCAGGCCAGAAACAATTGCGCGGGTGCACGGCAATCGCTTAACAACCTGCGCTGCTCAACGATCTCAAATCCGTATTTTTCCAACAAAAGACGCAAGCCACCGCTTGAATACCGCTGAAAATCATAAGGCATCTCATGTTCAGGCCACATGAACGGCATAGTAATCAGCAACATGCCCCCATCCTTTAGTACTCGCGCCCATTCACCAACAATCACTTCCGGGTTTGGTACATGCTCAAGAGTCTGGGTGGAGAGAAGTCCGTCGAAGCTGTTATCTTCAGCCGGAATACTCTTCCCATCGTAAAAAATATCAGCCACCTTGCGCTCGCGATTTTGTGGCGTATCGTATTCCAGGCTGGTGTAATGAGCACAGTTCGTTAGCAAAGGCCGGTATGGTTGACTGCCTGAACCAAAATCCAGAACCGTACCTGTTAAACGAGGCGCCAGGTCTGATAAAGCCAGCGCCAGTTCCCTGCGGCAAAGCCAAAACGGATTAACGAAAATACCGAGCCAGGTCGGGCTAAAACTCATTGAAACAAAATAAGATTTCAAGGAAGCGTTCAAGCTTGTCCTGCCTTCACTTTTGGTTGTTTACTAAACATATTTACGAAACCACTTTCTTTGCCACGATCATATGTGTCTGCCCTAAATTTTCTGCCGGTTTATGCAGCATATACAAAATTGGCAAGCATAATAGAACAGAAATTTTTTGCATGAATTTTATTACTCCCCACATTCTTTGATCTTGATTAATCTGGGAAAATAGCTGCGCACGCAAATGTTCAAAACGGATAGGCTCTGCGTCATAACCTGTTGTTGATAATCCACATTGCTCCACAAGATAACACAGCGCTTTCTTTGACCAAATAGTGGCATGGTGCGGAGGCATATCAAGTATATGTACATCGACATGCTTCAAAAACCCGTCAGGATTAGGTACTGCCAGCATCAGCACGCCTCCTGAATTTAATTTTTTTACAGCTTCTGAAATGAGCCCCATAGGCAACTCCAAGTGTTCCAGCACTTGAAAGAGGACGATCATATCAAATTTTTCTTCTATTTCTTCAATGGACTTGTTGCTGACTTTCAATCCCTTTTTTTCGGCAATAGCAAGTGCCCGGCTATTTATATCTATTCCCAGAACCCTGTCTGCACAAGTGGCAATGCGTGACAGGAAATAACCTTCACCGCAACCAATTTCCAAAATACTGGCTGGTTTGTACTGACTGATTATATCGATTGCTTTATCGAACTCCCATTTATTGTCCGGGTAGTAGCCTTCGGTAGTAGATAGCTCACTATAAAATGTCGCATCACCAATTATTTGCGGATAAAAGTGCACCAAACCGCAATTAACGCACAAGCGCTTCTCTAATGCTGCATGTGTCGTTTTAACAAAGGGATTAAAGCCAATATTTTTTTTCCAAAGCTTCGCGAGATCAGACAATTGAAATGTTTTTAATATTGCTGACGACTCGCTACTACATAACGGACAAGTCATTTTGTTGCTCATTTGATTATCTCCAAATTAAAAAGGACATGGGAACCATAGGTTTAAATCTTGCCCCCGTACCTATTTGAACTGTTTATCTAAATTCTGCAGCCGGACTCACATTGATTACATCCGGATCTTTTTGCTTCGGTTGTATCAAAATGTGCAGATCATCGGCCTAAATATTAGCGCACGGTTGAATTCAGTCATCTTTCGGCCATGGGACCATTAAAAAACAGGGCAAACGCCCATTAGCATTTTATGTGGCAGGGCAGAACAGTCTGTATTTCCAGATTTATTGTAGATTGCCTAGTGCCAAATTAAAATCTTTGAATCGTCGTCTGGCTATTGCCCCCCAATTGAACTCCATTGCCATTTTATGCGCACCGACCTCACCTAGTTTCTTTCTGAGAGATGGATCTTTAAGCAGAAGGAGAACTCGTACCATGTCATCTACATCGTTGAGATGGTAGGTCAATCCATTTCCTTCAATCCGCTCGGTCGCGATGATAGTATCGTTAACAACCAACGGTAAGCCGCAAGCAGCAGCATCAAGCATTGATGTTGACTCCTGTGTAGGCCAGACGCCAATGTCGGCAGAACGATAATATTGAGGAAGATTTTCCACGGGAGTAAAAGGAAACACTGTACAAGCCGGCAAATGCTTCAACGATTCCGCCTGCACGCCATGACCAACAAAAATCGCCCTGTAGGGCTCTCCTTGCGCAACCAACCGCGCTACTGCCTCACCAAGAACGAGCGGGTTCTTGTCGTCTGAAAATCGCCCGGTGTAAACGCAGACAATATCGTCATCCCCGACACCGAGTTCATTTCGAAAATGCACGCGTTCGTTATAGTCCTCCTCAGTTTTGAGAGGATGAAACAGGTCAGTATCGACGCCAAGAGGGCAAACATCAATCTTGCTTTTTTCGACGCCAAAAAAACGAACCGCGATATCGGCACAGTCTTTGGTCGCTCCATAACATTTTTCCGTGAAAAGGCTGGTGAATCTCCCGGGAATTACACGAGTCAGAAAGTTTTTGACATATGCAATATCGAATTGTGATGTTGTTCGACGGGCAAGTGGAAAAACGGAGGCCGTGGTATGATTTCCGGTGAAGAGTTTAAAACCGAACAGTATCTTTAATAAAGTTGCTTCGAGTGGAATCCACCCTATAGCTGGCAGAGAATAGACGATATCAGGCTGAATTTCAGCAAGTTTTTTCCTTAACCCCTTAATTCGCAGATGACCCAAAACACGATGGTGAGGAAGGGCATGAAGGGTGTAGCCATCGTGCGATTCAACAGACCCGAGCGCCAGTTGGCTTTTACTGGAGAACTCAGCATATGTCTTGGCAAAATCCTGCGTTTGATAATAAGGAGACAAGTCAGTCGTGACGACATGCACATCAGCACCTAATCGAGCAAGATATCTAGGCAGCATAGCCACCATGTATCCCATATTTTTTGAAAAAGTTTCGGAAAGAATAACAATTTTCATTTGATTTATTTAGTCAAGGTTACACATACACAAAATTGCCGGATTGTTCATCAAGCATATTGCTCAAGCAAGGCAACTATGCGCTTGGCCGCAGTGCCCGCACCGTAAAGATCCTTGGTGAAATCCGGCTTGGCTTGGCACATCGTTTTAAATAACGAAACAATTCTTTCCTGATTCGCTCCCGCGAGGGAATTGAAGTTACCTTCTATCAGCTCGACCCACTCAGTCTCGTCCCTTAAGGTAACGCAGGGTTTCGCGAAGAAAAATGCCTCTTTCTGAAGACCGCCGCTGTCGGTTAGTACGATTTTTGCATGGGTTAACAAATTGACCATATCCAGATAACCTACCGGATCGATAGTCTTGCAGGAAAGCGCAAGCTTGTTTTCTGCAATAATTTTCTGTGTTCTTGGATGGACAGGAAAAACGATCTCTATTTCGTCAGATATCTCGTTAAGCGCCCCGATAATGCCGCGCAATCTGTCAAGATTATCGGTATTTTCCGCTCGATGCACGGTACAAAGAACGAACTTCTTTCCTTCAAGCCCCAGCCTGGAAACGATGCTTTTATCGCTACCCGCCCGTTCTCGATAGAAAATAGCTGCATCCTGCATCACGTCTCCGGTCATCACAACCTTTGACGGCAAATTAGAATAGCCTTCATCATTCAGGTTTTTGGCTGCCTGTTCCGTCGGACAACACAAAATATCACTGATGCGATCTGTCAAAATTCGATTGATTTCTTCTGGCATAGACATATTGAAACTCCTTAGACCGGCTTCAATATGAATGACTTTGATGTGAAGTTTTTTTGCAGCAAGTGCGCCGGCAAGCGTTGAATTAGTATCGCCATACACCATGACGAAATCTGGTCGTTCGAGGAGAAGCACTTCTTCTATCTTTTCAAGCATTCGGCCAGTCATAGCACCGTGACTCATCGAATTAATATCAAGATGATAGTGCGGCGTCGGTATCTGCATCTCCTCGAAAAAAATGTCAGACATATTTTCGTCGAAGTGTTGCCCCGTATGGACAATCACCTCCCTTATTCCCTGGTGCTTAGCGATCTCTCTGCTAATCACGGCTGCCTTGATAAATTGCGGGCGCGCACCAACTATAGTAACGACTTTCAAAAATTATTCCTTACGATAAAAATAAAGCGCGACGATCAACAAAAACAACCCTCCGCTAATAATGGTCGTGAATAAGGATATATTCGCGAAACTTAAGGCAATATTGCCCAGAGCAACCGTAACAAAACGCGAGTCATGACGGCTAGCAATACTATCGAATGACCAGAATAACACGGCTGCTATTACAGACACAACGGGAATGCCAATCAGGCCGAATGAAGCAATGCCATCCTGCGCCCACATATTGACGTTAGCGGTAAGCTCGGCGTGGTAGAAGTATTTGCCGATTGTTCTTGGTATATCCATATCATAAGGGTAGGTTAGGAACTGATTTACACCGCTAATATGTGACCCGTATGTAAGCGGGTGGTTTTCGAAAAAACTGTAGTATTGTCCGATCGAAAGCGCTGGAATATTGAAAATACGCGAATGGATAATAGCAACATACCAGGTATCGATGGCTCCACCTGCCGATCCTGTCAAAGTCAAAACTGCCGGAAACAACAGCAGGCCCGCGAAGCATATAGCGATTTTTACGCCCGCATTTTTCCCTCCTGAGCGAACAAGAAAATAGATGGCTGATAAGTAAACTATAGCTAACATAGTGGATTTACTCCCGCCCACACCTAGCAGGTAAAGATAACCAGCAGCAGCCGTAACGACAAAACCCCAGCGTTTGCGAAAAACGCCTACCGAAAACAAGAAGGGTAAGATAAAGCCGGACAGCCATGTTTGCGCATAACCAGCGAAAGCCCCCCCTGAGGATGCCACGAGTTCACTTGAAGTGCGCCGGACATCGTATATACCCTTGAAATCGGCCAGTTGAAAATGACTGCCAAAAACGCTCAGGAGATAGACAACAAGTCCGGCTGCAACGCACCAAAAAATTCTCCAGAATACCCGGGCGGAAAGGCCGTCTCGCTTAATGTCAAGGAGAGGAAGCTTATAACTTGCCTGCAGGATCGTTAAACCGGAAAAGAGGGCGAAAACGATAATGAGAACCTCTTCCGGCGGGAACCCCGGTCTACCTGAATGATAAAGTATGAAACTTGCCGGGATGAATATTACAAAGTACTGAATATAAAACAACAACTGTGACGGGCGAGTCAAATCGCGCGGCATCCACAGCGCGGAAATGAGACACAAAGCCCACGAAATCAGAATGTATCCTGCAGGCACTTCCCGGTACGATAATCCCCAACCCGCATAACGCGGTGCCACCCACTGTTCATAGCTGAAAAGAAAAGCGGCGATGTAGGCAACAACGCCCAGCATCAGGAAAAAACGCGCAATTACATCTTGTCGGTTCCACATAGTCAGTGCAAGGGCAGATGGCGGTGTTCAGCCGTCGCATACCAGATGATGAACATGTAAAAAATCTCTGAAATTGCGGTCAGAACAGAAAATACAACCATAGTGAGAAGAAAAGTCATGCCAAAACAATAACAGACCCAAAAGCTGGACACCGGCATAATTAATCGAACGATGTCTGGTAAAAGTTTGAGCTCCGGATTTTTTGAAATTGCCAAAGCGCGACTGAGCGGGCTAACCACGAGTCCCGTCATACAAGCAAGCGATTGAATTGCCATCAAAATTCCCGCTTGTTGCCAGGATTCACCAAATACAAGCGCAAATAAAAAAGGGGAAACAAGTGCTGTTGGAAGGTATATGCCCAGACTGACGACCGTCAGTTTTTGCATGGCAGCTTTCATTATGCGGTGAACCGATGACTTATCGCTTCTGGCTGCCTCGGCAATTTTTGCGTGAAAAACATCGGCGACTCCCGCGCTTATCAATGCAGCCGGAACGGAGGCAAGACGATAGACAAGAAAATATTGGCCTGCGGCACTCACACCGAACAGACTTGATATGATTGGCAAGGGCAGCGATGTTGCAAGGGCATCTATCATTGATGACGGTAAAAATACTGCCGGATATTTCCAATACCGCCGCAAAACCTGCGTACCCTGTTTAATGTCCAATGCCGCTAAAGTGGTTCGAACATCAGGCCACGCGCCGCGAGCCAGCCTGACTACGCCCAGCATGCGCCCGAGAATTTCACCGCCGAGTAAACCTGTCCAGCCGGTGGAAAGCCAACCCAGTACGACGGGGATTATTGCGCGCCCGGCGCCTTGTGAAACCAGCGCCAGACTGATTTCGCCGAACTTTCTCCGGCCTACGTACCAAAATCGAAGACTTGAAAAAACGCCTGTCGCTAGCAGAGCGACGAACATCGCCAGCGCACTCCAGCCGGGCAATGCGGCAAACCCCAACATACTAAAATGGATCATGCCGGACAAAACTACGGAGGCAATTAAAACACAGGGAATAGCGAGTGCAATAGAGGTAATCAACAGAACATCAGCTTCAAATTTGTCACGGGCAGCAACAATTGCAAGATCGTAACGCAGCGCGACGCCGACGCTGGCAAATGCGATAAAAGACATAAACAAGCCAAAAACCCCCATATCTGCCGGGCCATAAAGCCGGGTAATCAACGGGGTGGAGAGCATGACAAGTGCTTGGCCGATGGCGCTGCCGCCGGCGAGCTTGACCACATTCGTGACAAATGCACTATTGCGCAAGGCTTTCAAATTATCGATATACTTTTCTTTCACGTCGGACAACACTTGTTCATCAAGTTCTTCACTGTAGTGGCGCCCATACCTCTATCGTTGTGGAAAGCCCCCCGGCCGAATCACAACTGTTATTACCTTCGGTTACTGGCAAACAGAAACTTCCTGCCTTTTTGAAAGGTACGCTCCCTAACACTTGGCGCATTATACCTGCCCAGTCGAGTCCGGCTTTGGGCATCGGTGTAGACAATATCCACGCCGACTTGATATCTTCAGCCTTTACATGATGCTCAAATAATCTTAATGCCACCGCATCGCTACCGGAATAACCCACAGACATCCATGCGGATCCGAGCGGTCGTCCGTTGGCGACTAAAACAAGTCCGGGTGAGCCTGTCATATCTATTATGTGCGTTCCTTCTTTATAGCCCTGCTCGCGCAGAATAGTCCTGAATTCCTCAAAGGCTCTTGCAGATTTATCATCTACTGCAACGACTGCATTTCCAATCCTGACATTTATATTCTGACCATCAAGCCCAGTCGACAATCTATAAGTCTTGTCTGCCTGAGTCCATTGCTTGCTAATCAGGAAAAGTGGGGCAATAGCAATAATCGCGAGACAGATAAAGAATGCCCATTGTCCAATAAGCTTCTCCGAACGAAGAACTATCAGTAACCCGATACAAACCGCAATTGGAAAAACCACCCCCATCCCTACTGCAAGCTGCACTGAATTACCGGTTCCAAACGAGTGCGCTACAGGAAGCAGGGCCACTATTACGGCCAGCAAGATGCCCTTAATCAACGAGGATAGAGAATAATTATTTTTTTTCAAAAAGCCAAATAAACAGATAATCCCAAGCAAGCCTATTGCAGTCCAGGTTGAACCGTTAAGAAGGTATCGTGAAGATAAAAAACCCTGGGGACCGAAGGTTATGGCGATGACCAGAATCGCGCTCCAGTCAGTCCATATTTTCATTCGTTTAACCAAAAGCAAAACCAGACCTGCGAATGCTACTGCCGGCACTATCACTCGCAATAATTGCGCCGTGCCTGCAGAGACAAAATCGGGAATGTCTCTAATAAATAAATTAACAGTATCCTTCGTTACATCCCGAGGATTTAATAAAGCCCCATTTTCCATTCCAACGGATATCATCTTCAGAATATTTCCTGCCTGCAACGCAAGATATCCATAATTCACCAGCATACCTGCCAGAATCGCGACTAACAGTCTCGCCAACACCCCCCATTTTGCATTGACACGTATCAACGCCACCATTAAGAAATGAGCCGCAAGTGTGGTAAAAAACGACGGGAATTTTGTAAAAAATATCGCTCCCATAGCAATACCATACAGAAAATAAATTGCAGTATTTGTACCGGTTTTTCGTGATATTCGCAGTAACAACCCGGCTGAAAACAGCATTAAAACCAAATTGAGAAGGTTGTACCCGGGAGAATAAATCGTTCCGAATACCGAATAGAATGTGACTGCTGCACATGAAACTGCAGTTGCTCCAACCTTTATATAATTTGCGTTGGGTTCGCTTATGGATAGCTGCTTAAAGAGTTCCAAGGCAAAAAAGTAAGCACCCGCCATGAGCATAACAAGCCCAAAAAAACGGATAGCCCGGATACTTTCACCGAGAAGATAATAGGGAATCGCCAGATAAGCACCGAAAAAACTGACGCCCCCGGCAAACTCACTCCAATGCCTGTAGTTAAGCAAATAGAAGCTCTCATCTGTAATATCGAATCCCCGGCCGAAAAATACGCCTAGACCCACGATATAGACCAAAGCTATTCCCCGGAAGAACCAGTACACCGGCTTATTTGATATCGCCGCCATTTTGTTATTCATTACACGCGCGGTATATTTCCTCAACCACTCGCGCCTGCTCAGTTTCACTCAACTCGACCCATAGCGGCAAGCGAACCAGTCGCTCCGATATGACGTCGGTAACGGACAGGTCACCATAAATCCTCCCATAGCGCCGCCCGGCAGGCGATGAATGCAAAGGCACATAGTGAAAAACGGCGTTAATTTCCACCCTTTTTAAGTGCTCTATCAGGTCAGTCCTTCTTTCCAGGTCCGGCATCAACAAATAGTACATGTGCGCATTATGCTGACACTCCAATGAAACAACAGGACGACGCACGCGTCCACTTTGCTCAAGAATTTCAAAAGCTTTTTGATAAGCGCCCCATATCGTCAAACGCCGACGGGTAATCTCATCAGCCTCTTCCATTTGCGCCCAAAGAAACGCCGCAATGATTTCTCCCGGCAAAGAGGAAGAACCGATATCCACCCAGGTATATTTATCCACCTGGCCTCTGAAAAACTGGCTGCGGTTAGTGCCTTTCTCACGGATGATCTCAGCGCGCTCGGCAAAACGATCATCGTTCACCAACAAGGCACCGCCTTCACCCGAAATGATGTTCTTAGTCTCGTGAAAACTCAGGCATCCCATGTGTCCGATCGAACCCAGCGCGCGTCCTTTGTAAGTGGACATGATGCCTTGTGCAGCATCCTCGATCACCAGTAGATCGTGCCGTTGCGCGATATCCATAATGGTATCCATCTCGCACGCCACTCCGGCGTAATGCACCGGCACGATCGCTTTGGTTCTGGGAGTAATCGCCGCCTCGATCAATTTCTCGTCAATGTTCAGGGTATCAAGGCGTATGTCTACGAACACGGGTACTCCCCCGCGCAGCACGAACGCATTGGCGGTGGAAACAAAAGTATAGGAGGGCATGATCACCTCATCCCCCGGCTGAATATCTGCCAAAATGGCCGCCATTTCCAAAGCAGCTGTACAAGAGTGCGTCAGCAATGCTTTGTGACAACCGATGCGCTGCTCTAACCAGGTATTACACTTCTTGGTGAAATCACCGTCACCCGCAAGAAACCCCTTATCGTGTGCTTCATTGATATATGCCAGTTCTTTACCCGTCATATAAGGTTTGTTGAACGGGATTTTCATACCGTACATTCCATTATCAAATGTGTATAAGGAAATCGTGCAAAATCATGGCGAACATCACATTCGACTGATGTAAACACTGACGACATGAGCGTCTGATAACCTTCGACGTCTCTTACGTGTTGCCCGCGATCATGACTAACGAGATAGTGAGCAATAAACGACTGCCCTTCGACAAAACAGGGATCAATCGTTATTAATCTACCGCCCTCCTTCATTGCGGCCTTAGCCAATTTTGCCAATTGGACAACCTCATTATCGTTCAAATGATGGAGCACCCCGGAAACCAAAACGATATCGAACTTCGGTAGCTCGGTCAGCGCAGCCACGTCTAACGTAGCATGCAATAAAGTACCCGTCTTGTGAGACTCTCGCAATCTATTGTTCGCCGCATCAATATAGTGGGCATTCGGATCGAAACCAAAATATTCAACATCGGGTAAAAACATCCGTATCTCGGCGGTTCCACAACCAATGTCGAGCACGTAATCACCATAGCGTGCTTTTATATATTGCGATGAAAAAATGGTACGGCCACGCTTCGCACCCATAATCCATTGAAAAAGGTCATAGACTCTCGAATAAGACAGGATCGACCTGAGTCCGTGAGTGATCTCGCTCATTGGGTCACACCGCGCGAATGCGCATTAAAATTTATTTGTACCGGATACATGCCGAAAAATTTTGTCCCTGTAAATTAATTACGTTTTACACTGAAATCCATCACGGGTGAAAACGTCACCGGAAGGAATTTAAACAGTTGTAAGAGTCCGACGTGGTTCAACATTTGTAGTGCACTGGACATCCATCTTGATCGACGCGCAGTAAATTGCGGGTCGCATAATACTCGCGAAACGATTTGATACGTTGCCAGCCGGTTAAATATTGGTTCTTTGCCAAAACGTTTTCGGAACAATCGCCTGACTCGAGAAACGTTGATCCAATTCAACGCATCCCATGTTTCCTGTGCTTCATTCATCTGCGACGCCATGATTGAAGACTTGAAAACGAACCCGGTAAGTCCCTTATCAAACAGCGTAGGAATATTAAAGTGTGGCTCATAGGGAAAGTGATAATTTGGGCAATAGACTCTTAACCCCCCACCGATTTTCAGACTGAGATACGCATTGGACAGCCCCAGCTCTGCATCAGAGATATGCTCAAACACGTTGATCGAGTACACATAGTCGAAACACTCCGTATCCGAGAAACTTTCGATCGGCGATTCGATCAAGTTCAACATAAGGCCGATTTTTTTATAATAAATCATCACCGCATTTTGCAATTCGCGAAAATGTGAGAAGCCACCCGCTATGGGTTCCAGAGCATAGATTTTCATGCCTCTGCTCGTCAGATATCCACTCAAAAGAAGCAACCCTGCCCCGACTTCCATGATCGAGCTACCCGGCTGCAATGCGTTCAGTTCAGTTTCAATTATCGAAAAACCAAAACACGCCTCATTCGCATAAATATCGAAGTAGTCATGCCGATCCGGGCATTGCTCCAGTATTGAAGCACGGACATCGGCAATAAAATTTGTAATATCGCTATATTGCCGATTCGTCAATCCAGACTCCCGACGATTACTCCTGTCAAGATCAACCCGACACCGATCAATTTCAAGCTCGTGATCTGTTCGTTGAGTACCCATGCACTCCCTAACATGACAAATGCAAAAGTCAGGCCGTAATACGCCGGGAAGCCCACATTCAAAGGAATTTTTGATATAGCCGCCAGCCATGCCAATGATGCCAAGAATGCGGCGAGAATACCCGATGCGACATATGGATCGAATAGCGCCTTCAACAAATAGAGAACCTTGTCAAAATCATTGACAGGCAACGTTCCTAGCGAAGGAAGACGCCACTTGATGACAAGCTGACTATAAACAACCAATAAAACTGTGGGGCCGACGTACCCTAGCAAACGCAGTATATTCATAAAGGCGCTCTTTCCAACAGGGCGAGACCAAACCCCGTTTTCCCATTGCCATTACCGTTGTAAAGCATGTAACGCTGACCTTGGTGATCAAAAACAAAGGGATACTCGATCATCTCGGAATCCCAACCTTCGGCAGAGACATCGATTCCCACTTCATCAAGTTTCAGCTCCCACTTGCTGCCCGTTGCGCTGAACGCATAACCAATACGATACTTCTGTCCGGTTCCGCTTCTATACGAGAACCACATATGGAATCCATCGGCATCTTTCACAACTGTGGGTCTTGAGAACGCTTGCGCCACGCCCAATTGATACGGCACAGACAAGCCATGCCGCATCCATTGGCCGCCGTCATTCGAGGTGGCATGGTTAATGACATGGAGCATTTCACCGTTACCGGCATTCCAGGTTACCGTCGAGCCATACCACATCTGGAAAGATCCGTTTTCTTCCCGAAAAACCCAGGGATAGGAAAGGCTTACCGGGTCGGTAGCATCGGTAGCCATGAAAGGTTCTTCATTATCGATGTGAAGTGAGAAATCAGGCTCAAGCACGAGCCGCCCGACATCGCCACGCCAGTGTCCATCCGGAGGACATTGCCAGCCCATGAACAAGATATAACGTTGTCCATCCGCCTCATAACAATTGCCGATGCTGACGCCATCCGAGTAAAAACTGTTTTCCGGCCCATGCTCAAAAACGGGCTTGTCGTGAATATAGACGACCTCGCGCTTTACGATGTCCACATCAACAAATCCTACCGATGAGCGATTTTGTGCATCGCGTCCGCTAAAGAAAACGCGATAAACATTCCCCGCCAACAACACGGCCAGTGGATTGGCGGCATGACTCGCCAGTTTGGGATGAATAGGTTTTGGGCTATAGAGTTGCCCAATTTTTTTCCAACGCATAAATAATGTCCTAAATATTTCTCAGCCTGCAGCTCGGAACCTTGGATCGCTCGGTTGCCTGTCCGATATAAATACCCTCAGGTTCTGCATCTGCCAGGATCAGCGCTCCTGCACCTATCACGCACTTCTCACCGATCTTGATGTGATCGCGCAACGTGGCATTCACTCCGATGAAACAGGATTCGCAAATCTCGACACCGCCCGATACCACCACATGGGAGGCGATGAAGCAATGGTCGTGAATGATCGAATGGTGGCCGATATGGTTGCCGCTCCACAGCGTCACGTTATTGCCGATGGTGACAAACGGCTGAATGGTATTGTCTTCGAGGATGAAACAGTTTTCGCCTATCCTGTCGACGCTGAGTATCGTCGCACGGGAACTGATATAACTGGCAATGCGATAGCCCAATGCCTTCGCAGCGATATATTTTTCCTTACGCACCTGATTGAGCTTGGAATAACCGAGGGCGACAAAGAACTCATGCTCATCGAAGGAGTAGTGGTTTACAATTTCTTCAAACGCCACAACGGGCAGTCCACAAAACTTGTTTGCGGTGATATAAGCCGCATCAACCGTGAACGCCACGATTTCATAATTCGAGTCTGTGGAAAAGAAAAAATGCGCTAATTGTGCCTGCTCGGCAAGCCCAAAAATTATTAGTGGTTTTTTCATACACATTTCCACGTTCCAGTCAAAATACCAGCGTCCTTATTTTCATCATTGGGAATCTGAGCTTCATAAGTAGCCTCAAAATAAAGCACCAGCGCACTACCTGAATTCGCGAATAGTTTTTGCGTCCAGTACAGAGGAAGCATGGTCAACTCATTCAGGCATAATTTCAGAATTGCTGGAAAATGCGTTTTGAAGCGCACTTTTCGACGGCCAGAATGTTTTGTTCTCTCCACCGGCGACAGGCTGAGTTTGCTCGCTTCATGCCGCCTCACTAGAAAATTGGATACGGGCAACAATAAGTTGGACACAGGGTAAGTCAACCCGACGATATGGCCAATCGTCCAACCTGTCGTCCGAATCAGAGTCAACAATGAGCCCTTGGTATAACGCCTGCAATGACCGGCGATATCGTCTTCGATTCCCCAATGGCGCGGTGAAGCAGGAACCAAGCCGATCATGCGCCCGCCTGCCTTCAAGTGTTTTGCCGAGAACTCCATGAATTTACGCTCCGACTGGTCATCCAAGTGCTCCATAACCATACATGAAATAATCAGATCGACACGATCCTCTATTGAAGAGGGGGGGTAATTCAAATAATCACCAAACATGACCGTTAATCGGCCCGCCGCAATATCCGGAGCAAATCGCTGCTCAATTCTGGTCAGCGTCTCACCGGACAGGTCATAAACGGTACCCGACCAGCCAGCCCTTAATAGTCGCGTGGTAATTTCGCCACTGCCTGGGCCGACTTCAATAAAGCGACCGGGCGCAATCGCCTTGAGACGCTCATCCAAGTACATCAACTGCAATAATGTTCCGGGAGGAAGCACTACCATTGAAGCCTGCTTTCTGACACAACATCCACAATGTAAAGCGGGCGTTGTTTAGTCTGATCAAAAATCTTGCCTATATACAGGCCAATGATACCCAGGCTGATCAATATCGTCCCTGTGCTTACCAATCCCAGCACGACCAGACTCGTCCAGCCCGGAAGAGCGGTATGGAAGATGCTGCGCCACATCAGATAACTGGCGACAGCCATGCCGGATAGTGCAAACAGAAAGCCCAAGCTGACAATCCAGCGGAGCAGCACCGTTGCCTGGAATAGAATTCCATTGAGCGCATGGCTTAATAAACGGCCCAAGGTGTAACTGCTCTGCCCGGCATATCGTTCTTGATGTACGAAATCAACGCTACCGATTCGAAAACCCAACCAACGCAGAATAAACAGGTAATGCCGCTCCTTTTCTCCAAAGAGCAGGAAACCGTCGATTACCTTGCGTGACATAATCGAAAATGATCCGTAACTACCGTCTACAGACTCACCCGTCAGTTTGCTTAACAGCTTGAAATATGCCTTTGCAGCCACCAGGCGAAAGGCGGAGTGATTGCGCTCTACTCGCTTGGCGAGTACCAGATCGTATCCTTCTTGCAATTTTGCAAATAGCTCCGGAATCAGGCTGGGTGGATCCTGCAAATCGCAATCCATGACTACGGCATAATCTCCACGCGCGGCGGCCAGACCAGCCGTAATAGCAATATGCTGACCGTAGTTGCGGCTGAGACGAATCCCTTTTACCGCCGGGTGTAGTGCTTGCAGCGAGTCCAGTTGTGACCATGCATTATCCGGGCTGCGGTCATCGACCAGAATGATCTCATAGCGGTCTGTTAGCCTATACAGGCTGGCCTCAATCTCTTGGCATAGCTGCTCAAGACAGGCGATGCAACCATATACAGGGACAACTACGCTGATGGCAGGTTTTGATAGATTTTCGTTGTTCACTGCAAAGTCCTATTTTATTCCAAGGTTTCTTGCAGCACGAGCGTCTCGCCATGCTCGAACATCAATAGGCACCTGTGATGTATAACCTAGAAGACGCGCAATGGCGGGGTCAAAATCAGGTCGTTCGCCCAAAGCTCGTGGAAAATCATATTGCTGCTTCAGAATGGGAGTTGTATAGAGATGATTGACAGCCCGTCGGATATTCTGCGATTTATTTGCGCCGGCCCGATGAAACAGCATGGAGTCGAAGATTATTGCTGAACCAGCGGGCGCTGCTGCAACAACACGGTTGGCTGTGATGTAGGCATCGGAGGGAAGTACTTCAGTCTTGTGAGTAAACGGAACCACATGGGTTCCTCCCGTTATTTCGGAAAACTCATCGATGGCCAGGAGCGCATTGATGGCCAAGGGGCGGGAAATGACCCAGTTTTGGTAGGGGAGGTCCCGATGCCAAGAGCTTTGATGATGTATCTGTCCAGGGCGATTGATGATAGCATTTTGCAAATTGAGGATGAACCAGTCACCCAAAAATTGTTTAACCACAGACAAGATAAGTGGATGGGTGGCCAGCTTTATGAATTCAAAATTATAAAGCAATGGGGCGCGGCACATGTCGAGTTCCTGAATTGAAATCAGGGCATCTCGACCAAACTCAATCTCCTGTTGCCGATAAACACTGTCTATTTTATTCCGCCATTCCGCTAATTCTGCAGGCGAAAACAGGTCAGCAATAATTGTAAAGCCGCGAACAGCGATCTCTTCAGCATAGCGGGCAATATCATCACCAACTTCAGTTTGCTCAATACGCCCATAAAAATTTTCCTTCATACTCTCTCCATCGAGGTCGCTATTTTGCGATTGGATTCACAAACTTCATGAAGTCGGGCGCGTCCTTGCCGCAATTAAACAGCAGATCGAGAATGGTAACTCCATGTGTAAATTCGCCCCAAAGCTGCGGATATTCTGGATAGCCAGTATAACCGAACCAGTTGAGCTTGATGCCCCGCTCGGTGAAGAAGTTTTCCTCAATGTAGTCCTTGGCGGCAGGACCGGATATGTATTCCGTACCGCCCGCCTGAGCACACAAATCGGCCAGTCTTTCTGTTTTACCTTCGATGAGTTGGTAATCCCACGAATTGGTGATCCTAGTCGTGATGCCCAGATAAGTGCATACGGCCTCAATCAATTCGCGGTTGAGTACCGATAGAGAGGTAAACTGACGCCGGAGATAGAATGGTTCGAATATAGCGGCGATCTCATCAAAATAGGGAGCCTTTCGATAGTTCTGGGCGATAGATTTCCAATGTGCCTCCGCCCAGCCGGTGCCATCTATTTCGGTTTCGCGGATAGTCTGATCGTATTTCCCCTTTACCCTGACCGGCACAGTAAGCCATTGCACTCCCTGTGATGTCTTGATCTGATTGCGATTTCGCCAGTCACGCCGGGTGTATTGCATATCGTCGTAGATGATAAATTCATCCACTGCAGCGATCATGTCGAAATACCCTTTCCAGGGAATGTAGTTCGATTGAAGTATGGCGATTTTTTTCATGCCCCAAATTAATTCCGTATGCTATTAAATCGAAATGTTCCTTGTTTGGCTATCCGGCAACAAAACCGGCTTCCACTAAATATGCGGCGCATATAGCACCGGCCACGCTTACCTTTAAGCTAATGCTTCAATTGAATTGTTTCTTTGATAGAGGCGACCGACCCGGTTTCTATTTTACGCTTTAGATCATGCGCAGGACGTCGGCAATTCGATTCTGGTCTTCCGCTGAAAGATCAGCACCCATCGGCAGGCTCATCACCACGCGAGCCATCTCCACCGACACCGGACAACTCTCTGCACAACACAGATACGCATAAGCCGGCTGCTGATGCATCGGCACAGGATAATGTACTGCCGTTGGAATACCGGCTTCTTTTAATGACGCTTGCACCGACTCACGCTCTTCTACTTTGACGGTATATTGGGCAAAAACGCTGGTGCGATCTGAACGCTGAATGATAGTTTCAACTTTACCTGTAAATAATTCGTTGTAACGAGCACCCGTGTTAAGGCGCTGTTCAACTTCCCAGTCAAAACGATCCAACTTGGCCAATACGACAGCGCATTGAATGGTATCCATGCGGCCGCCGACACCCACGCGGGTATGGACATAACGTTTTGATTGGCCATGTACACGAATTTCCCGCATTGCTTGAGCCAGCGCATCATCGCTGGTAAAGATCGCGCCGCCGTCACCGTAGCAGCCCAGCGGCTTGCTCGGAAAGAAACTGGTGCAGCCTACGGTTGAAAGGTTGCAGCTCTTGTTGCCCTTATAAGTCGCCCCGAAACTCTGGGCAGCATCTTCGATGACCGGGATATTGCCATGCCGCGCGGCGATGGCATTGATCTCATCCATATCGGCCGGCTGCCCGTAAAGGGAGACCGGCATGATCGCTTTGGTCTTTGGAGTAATGGCAGCTTCTATCAGGCCGACATTGATGTTGCAGGTATCCGGTTCAATATCGACAAAAACCGGTTTTGCGCCCAGCAGCACGATGACTTCCGCTGTGGCGATAAAAGAGAACGGCGTCGTGATGACTTCATCTCCCGGCTTGACACCTAACGCCATCAACGTCATCAACAGCGCTTCCGTGCCTGATGCAACGGTAATGCAATGTTTGGCGCCGGTGTACGCAGCCAGTTTTTCCTCAAGCTCTTTAACTTCCGGGCCCATGATGTACTGACCATGGTCAAGCACACGCTGTATACGGTCATTGATAGACACCTTCAAAGCGGCATATTGCGCCTTGAGGTCGATAAATTCAATTTTTGTGCTCATAGGGCAGTACAGGTTAGTTCATCGATTTGATAGACGCTGCCGCAACCACAGCGAATTGTTCCATGGCCATTAAGTCGCACACCGCACTTACACATCCAGCCGATTTGCCTGGCTGGTACGCCGACCATCAGGGCGTAAGATTTGACGTCGCGGTTGATTACAGCCCCAGCTCCAATGAAAGCAGATTCGCCAATGGTGACTCCGCAAACAATGGTGCAGTTAGCACCCAAGGTCACGCCACGCTTTATCAGGGTATTGCGATATTCATCTTTGCGCGATACGGCAGAGCGCGGGTTGTATACGTTGGTGAACACCATGCTGGGGCCGCAAAATACATCATCCTCAAGCGTGACGTTATCATAAACAGAGACGTTGTTCTGGATTTTTACGTTGTTGCCAATCGTCACCTTGTTACCGACAAAAACGTTTTGCCCCAATGAGCAGCGTTCGCCAATTTTAGCTCCGCCACAGATGTGCACCCAATGCCAGATGCGGGTATCTTCGCCAATCTGAGCGCCTTCGTCGACAATTGCAGTCGGGTGAACGGTGTACGCCATATTAGTAATCCAGGGGTAAAGAAACACGCTTGCCATCGCGCGCAGAAAGATACGTAGCAATCAACATTTCCAGAGAACGCAAGCCTTCGCGTCCGTCCGTTTCAGGCTCTGCTTCACCGCGTAACACGTCAATCACGTTCTTGTAGTAAAGTGGATGTCCGAAACCATAAACCGATGTGGTTTGATAGCTGGCTGTTTTTACCAGCTCATCATCGGGATCCGCGTCTGCGAATTCCCAATGCTGAATTTCATTCACGGCCAGGCCACCTACGCGAACAGTGCCTTTTTCGCCAATGATAGTGATGGAACCTTCAAGATTCCTGGGGTAGGTCAGCATGGTAACATTCATCGATCCGAGCGCGCCAGAGCGCCATTTGATGCTCACCACACCGGTATCTTCCACTTCGATGTTGCGTGCCAAAGTACCGGTGTAAGCCTGCAAGCTCTCGACAGGGCCAATCAACCAATCAACCAAATCAACGTAGTGACTGGCCTGATTCATAAAGGCTCCGCCGTCAAACTCCCAAGTACCGCGCCATTTGGCACTGTCGTAATATTCCTGTGGACGAGTCCAGAACACATTGATATTGACCATATAGATACGGCCAAAGCGCTGCTTTTCGACAGCACTTTTTAGCAACTGTAGCGTGGCATTACGGCGGTTCTGCTTGACGACAAACATCCGCACGCCGGCCTCGTCACAGGCTTTGACCATGTTCACGCCGTCATGCCAGCGCGTAGCCATTGGCTTTTCCGTCATTACGTTAACTTTATACTTGGCGACCATTTGCGCCTGCAGCGAATGCAATCCGCTGGGAGTACATAAAACCACCAGATCAAGCTGCTCTTGCTGCAGCATATCTTCGAGGTATTGATATCCCTTAACGCCACTTTCTTTTGTGGCAATATCCAAAGCCGATTTGTCGATGTCGCAGACCGACACCAGTTCCATGTTTTCCGGGTGGCTCGCGATTGAACCAAAGTGATTCTTGGAAATACGCCCGCAACCTACGATGGCGGTGCGAATCTTCCTGTTGATTACAGTTTTATACATTAATTCACCTTGTATGGTTCGGTGGTTATCACAGACGCCACAGCCCATAACCGGCAGCACGTATTTTTTCTTGATCAAGGACGGACTTGATATCAATGAATGATCCGCCCTTTTTGCATAATCCAAGAATCTCATCCAGCGGTTTTGCCAAATATTCTTTGTGCATGACTGCCGCCACGACAGCATCCGCATCCTTGGGCAAATTCTCCCATTCCGTCAGCGCAATGCCATATTCGTGTTCAGCTTCTTTAGATTCAGCCAGAGGATCATGCACACTGATATCACAGCCAAATTCCTGCAATTCACGGACCAGGTCTGCGACTTTGCTGTTGCGCAGATCAGGGCAATTTTCCTTGAAGGTAAGGCCGAGCACGATAACCTTGGCGCCTTTGACACAGCCGCCCGCATGAATGATTTTTTTCACCGTTTGTTGGGCGACGTAGGCTGCCATGCCGTCGTTGATACGACGCCCCGCCAGAATGACTTGCGGATGATAGCCCAGCATGTCCGCCTTATGCGTCAGGTAATAGGGATCGACGCCGATGCAGTGCCCGCCAACCAGACCCGGGCGGAAAGGCAGGAAGTTCCATTTGCTCCCCGCTGCTTTCAGCACCTCCAGCGTGTCGATACCGATCTTGTTGAAGATAATGGCCAGCTCGTTCATCAACGCGATGTTAAGGTCGCGCTGGGTATTTTCAATGACCTTGGCGGCTTCGGCCACCTTGATGCTACTGGCGGGATAAACACCAGCGGTGATGATGGAAGCATAGACTTCGCTGACCGTCTTGAGCGTTTCCGGCGTGTCACCCGAGACGACCTTGACAATCTTGGTGACGGTGCGCTCTTTGTCGCCGGGGTTGATGCGCTCCGGGCTGTAACCCACGAAAAAGTCTTCTTTCCACTTCAGACCGGAATGTTTTTCGATCAGCGGAATACAAACTTCCTCGGTCGCACCGGGATAGACGGTGGATTCATAAACCACGATCGCGCCGCGCTTGATGTGTTTACCGACGCTGATCGAGCTTTTGATCAGCGGCGTAAAATCCGGCTGGTGCGCATCGTCTACCGGCGTAGGCACGGCAATCACGATGAAGTCTGCATCGTGCAAAACCTGCGGATCGGTGTGACAGGTCAGCTGCGTCGCGGCACGCAAGTCCTCCGAACTGACTTCGCCTGTCGGATCAACGAAGTTGCGATATGCGGCGACTTTCTCCTCCGAAAGATCAACTCCAACGGTGAGTTGATTTTTTCCAAACTCGACTGCCAGTGGCAATCCGACATACCCCAGACCAACGACCGCTATCTTCATATGCTTATCTTCTCATCAAATATTGAAAAAGGCTTCCAGCACCAAGTGGTAGCGCAGATTATAAAAAGGGGCAGGAGTCGTATTTTACACCCTGCCAATCAAATCCTGATAGGACAAGGCAATGCCTTCCCTTAGCGATGTCTTTGGTTGCCAGCCCAGAGTCTTGATGCGTGATACATCCATAATCTTGCGCATCGTACCATCGGGCTTGGATGTGTCCTGCACAAACCTGCCCCGATAGCCAACGACCTCTGCAATCGTTTCAGCCAGTTCACGGATAGTCAAATCTTCCCCGGAGCCCACGTTGATGAGCGGACAATGCGCTGGTTCGACAAGCGCATCGTAGCGCACCTCATCCAAGGTGGCGAGAAACACCAGCGCGCAGGCCAGATCATCCACATACAAAAATTCGCGGCGCGGCGTTCCCGTTCCCCACAAGACGACCTTTTCATCATTAGCCACTTTAGCCTCATGCATCTTACGGATCAGCGCAGGCAACACATGAGAATTGTTCAGGTCATAATTATCGCCCGGACCATACAGGTTGGTCGGCATCGCGGCCAGCCATTTTGTAGCATATTGGCGATTATAAGACCAACACATCTCAACGCCTGCAATCTTGGCCAAAGCATAAGGGCGGTTGGTTGCTTCCAGCGGACCTGTAAGCAAATACTCTTCCTTGATAGGCTGCGGACAGTCGCGCGGGTAAATACATGAACTGCCCAGGAAGATCAGCCGTTTAACACTCGCCGCGTGCGCTGCACGACAGATATTGGCTTCGATGAGCAAATTGCTCATCAAAAAGTCCACCGGATAAGTATTGTTGGCATGAATGCCACCCACCTTGGCGGCGGCCAGGAACACTAATTCGGGATGCTCCTGCTCAAAGAATCGCAGCGTCGCAGCAGCATCTTCCAGATCCAGTTCGGCATGAGTACGCACAACCAGATTGGTGTAGCCCTGGCGCTGCAACTCTCGCACGATAGCGCCGCCGGCCAAGCCGCGATGACCTGCGACATATACCTTAGATTCAAGGTTCAAGGAGCAAGGTGCAAGGGGTAAGCCAGATTCAGATATAAGGTTCATAAAGTCAGGTTCAAGATTCAAGAAGCAAGGTTTAAGGCAAAAGGTTCAAGGCAAAAGGTTCAAGGCAAAAGGCAAAATCAGGCACAAGGAGCAAGAAAAAACTTGGGCTGATTTTTTCCGCTTTAGACTTTACCTTGTGTCTTGTAGCTTGCATCTTTCACCTGTTATTCTATACGAGAACGAACAGCACCAATAAGCCCGTGCAGCATTTTCGAAATTTCTTCGCATTCGTGCAACCAGCTTTTGCCGATTTCATATTTAATGTAGCCGATGTCCATACCGATATAAATCTGGGTTCTGAGTTCTCCGGCCGAGCCCTTGGCGTAGTTCAAAAAATTCGCAAGTTCTTTGTCCGAGTTTCTCTCATAACCTTCCGCGATATTCGATGGCACCGAGAGTCCCGCTCGCGTAATTTGATCGCGAAAACCAAAATCATTTAGTCCGGCCAGTTCTTTATACAAGTTCGCACTCAAACGAGTCGATCTCTTCCACACTTCAAGATCTTCAAATCTGGACATATCAATAAGGGCTCAAGAGACAAGGTTCAAGGTTCAATTCCGCAAGGGCATTCCCACGCAACAACGCAGCCAAGGCTGCTGTTGCTGAATGAAGGTGCAAGGTGCGGGTAAAAAGTTAAAAGCAAACCAAGGGTTTTCCTGAGCCTTATACCTTGTATCTTGCACCTGTCTTTCTTTATTCGTTGTAGTCGTACGCGGCATAACCGTGCTTTTTGACCAGTTCGTCCCGTTCTGCGCCCTTCAAGTCTTCGCGCACCATTTCTGCGACCAGTTCATAGAAGGTAATCCTGGGCTTCCAGCCCAGCTTTTGATGCGCCTTGGTCGGGTCTCCCAACAGGGTTTCGACTTCAGTGGGGCGGAAATAGCGCGGATCCACCTGAACGATGCAGCGTCCCTGCTCGTCGTAGCCTTTTTCTTCGACGCCCTGGCCTTTCCAGGTGATGTTGATACCCAATTCTTTTGCAGCGATTTCGACAAACTGGCGCACGCTATACTGCACGCCAGTGGCAATCACAAAGTCTTCGGCCTGGTCCTGTTGCAACATCAACCACTGCATCTCGACGTAATCCTTGGCATGCCCCCAGTCGCGCAACGAATCCATGTTGCCGAGATACAGACAGTCTTGCAGGTTGAGTTTGATGCGTGCCAGGGCACGGGTGATCTTGCGTGTGACAAAAGTTTCGCCGCGAATCGGGCTCTCATGGTTAAACAAGATGCCGTTACAGGCGTAAATACCATAGGCTTCACGGTAGTTAACCGTGATCCAGTAGGCATACATTTTCGCCACGGCATACGGGCTGCGCGGGTAAAAAGGCGTAGTCTCCTTTTGCGGTGTTTCCTGCACCAGACCATACAGCTCCGAGGTCGAAGCCTGGTAAAAACGGGTCTTCTTTTCCAGCCCCAAAATGCGAATAGCTTCGAGGATGCGCAACGTGCCGATACCATCGGCATTGGCGGTGTATTCAGGCGTTTCAAATGACACGGCCACATGGCTCATCGCGGCCAGATTATAAATCTCATCCGGTTGCACTTGCTGAATGATGCGGATCAGGTTGGTGGAATCCGTCAGATCGCCGTAGTGCAGTTTGAATTTGGCATTATCGACATGCGGATCCTGGTACAGGTGGTCGATACGGTCGGTATTGAACAAGGACGAGCGGCGCTTGACGCCATGCACGACATATCCCTTGCCGAGCAGCAGTTCAGCCAGATAAGCGCCGTCCTGACCCGTGATACCCGTAATTAGCGCAACTTTCGGAGAGTCAGGACTGAGATTCGAGGGCTGAGGACTCGAAACCGAGGACTGAGGACTGAGACCGCAAGGGTCTTCCCTCGGAACATTAGGCGATAAATCGCCTGTTCCTGAATGAAGGGTTGAGGGTTGAGTGGTGTGTGTGCTCATTGATTATCTCTTTGTTTTTGAACGGCGGCACGCAGGCCACCTAAAATTCGCGAAAGTTCTTCAGTACCACTATTTAAACTGCTAAAAACGTCCTGATCAATATATCCCACATCTTGCGCAACATAAAGCTGGGATCGAACTTCGGCACATGATGCTTTCGCAATTACCAGAAACTGGTGAAATTCGCTTCGTGACGCTCGATCAAAACCTTCCGCGATATTTGACATCACGGATACTGCCGCTCGACGTATCTGATCGCGCAAGCCGAAGTCTTTCGCAAACTCACCGTGAACGGTAATCCGGTAAATTTCAACAGTGAGCAGCCGTGCTTTTTGCCAAGCAATCAAATCCTCAAATCGCTCAATTTTCCCGCTCATCTTTCAGTCCTGCCTTTTCTCAGTCCTCAGTCCTGATTTTCACTCAGTCCTGTTTTTTTCTGCCGTAATTATCTTCGAAGCGCTGAATATCATCCTCACCGAGGTATTCGCCAACCTGAATTTCGACAATATGCAACGGCTCGTTGCCGCGATTTTCAAGACGATGTTTTGTGCCTATCGGTATGTAGGTACTCTGATTTTTCTGCACCGTGATTACCTCTTCACCATGGGTGACGGTCGCCGTGCCGGATACAACGACCCAGTGCTCGGAACGATGCGCATGGCTTTGCAGGCTGAGCCTGGCACCGGGTGCGACTTCGATGCGTTTGAGCTTGAAGCCCTCGGGATCTTCTTCCAGCACGGTGTAGCTGCCCCAAGGACGATTCACCCTGGCATGATATACATGCTCGGACGCACCGTTCTCTTGCAATACATCCACCACTTCCCGCACTCGCTGAGTCTGATCATTCCTGGAAATAAGGATCGCATCCGCCGTTTCGACTATGCAAAGATCTTCGATACCGATCGCCGCCACAAGGCGCTTTTCGGCACGGATCAGACTATTTTTGCAGTCTATCGCAATGACATTCCCTTGCAGCGCATTGTTATCTGCATCTTTCCTGGAAATTTCATGCACCGCCTGCCAACTGCCAACGTCGTTCCAGCCGACATCGCAGGGAATCAAAGATACACGACTGGACTTTTCCAGCACCCCGTAGTCGATTGAAATAGACGGCATCGCTGCGAAATGTTCTTCTACCGCTTGCTGAAAAGCGCCTGTGGCAAGGCTGCCGGCAATAATACCCTGCACGACTTTGAAGACGTCAGGAAGATACTGTTCAATCTCAGCCATGATCACCGAGGCGCGCCAGACAAACATCCCGGAATTCCAGTAATAGTTGCCATCCGCCAAAAATCGCTCTGCCGTAATCAGATCAGGCTTTTCGGTAAAGTGCTCAACGTCATAGATACAGGACTGAGGTTCGAGGTCTGAGGATCGAGTAGAACCACTCGCTGCTTTTTCACTTAGTCCTGTTTTTGTCTCAGCCCCCAGTCCTGTCTTCTCAGCCCTGGTTTTAATGTAGCCAAAACCGGTATCGGGCCGGGTCGGCTGAATGCCAAAGGTGACCAGTTTTCCCTGTTTGGCCGCCTCGATCGCAAAATTCAGATGCGCAAGAAACTGAATTTCGTCTTTAATGACATGATCGGCAGGCAACACAACCATGATGGGATCTGAACCGTCCTGCATCAAACGAGCCGCCGCCAGCGCAATCGCGGGAGCGGTATTGCGTCCGACCGGTTCAAACAGCGACTGATAAGGCATCAATGCATGATATGCCTCACCTTTGGCATGCGACTCCTGCGTGACGATCAACACGTTTTTCGACTGAATCAGGGGAGCCAAACGATTGATGGTGGTTTGCAACAGCGACGCATCGCCGTCCAGCGTTAAAAATTGCTTGGGCAAATGCTGGCGTGACAAAGGCCATAAGCGACTGCCGCTACCACCCGCGAGGATAACTGCATAAACACTACTCATTTAATTTTTCCGGCAAATTGGTTCGCTTCGCGCTTCATTTCAACGATCTCTGCAGGCAGGCATAAACCGGCTTGTTATTGCTTTTACAGAAATTTCCGGTTTTGACCAGCGCATTCATACCAAAAAAACCTGCCTAGACTGACGCCCGCGCGCGTCGCAAAATCTCTTTGGAAAAGAGTCGAAGCTTTAAGCAAACAGTAGCTGATGATATCGTCGAACATGCAGTGCGTTCAGCGTGTGAACAACGAGCATTACAACAGCCACGACCCTGTGCTGTCAAGCTCGGAGTCTGTCAATGAAGCGCCTGATTAACCTTGGCCAACTCGGCTTCACCCAGCGCCCCCACAGCCGCTTTCAGACGCAACTGACTGAGAAGATAGCTGTATTCGGCCTGATACAAATCGCGGCGAGTTGAGTAGAGTTGTTGTTGCGCATTGAGCACGTCCAGATTAGTTCGCACGCCCACTTCCTGCCCAAGTTTGCTCGCGTCCAGCACACTTTCGCTGGAGATGAGCGCCTGTTGCAGCGCCTTCACCTGTGCGATACCGCTCACCACGCCAAGGTAGGCCTGACGGGTTTGCAGCGCGACGGTGCGGTGAGTATTTTCCAGCTCCTGGCGGGCGCGTTCGCTGTTCCCTTCCGCTTCGCGCCATTTGGAATTCACAGCCCCCCCCTGAAATAAAGGCAGGTTGAGTTGTACACCGACGCTCTTGTTGGTGGTATCGCTACCCACACCGAAGCTGCTGCCGTTCGCATAATTTGTCGAATAATTCGCAACCAGATCTACGGTCGGATAATGCCCGCCGCGATTCTTAGCCACTTCTTTTTCCGCCAACTCGGCAGCCGCATGAGCGATGGCCAGTTGCGGGCTATTCAATTCCGCCTCATCGACCCACTTTTCCATGTCGGCGGGCAGCGGGGCTTCCAGCTTGAATTGGGCACCCAATGGCCTGATGTCCTGCGGCAGCGCATTGATCAATTGCTGCAAGGCACGCTGTTTGATTTCCAAATTGCTCTGCGCGGCGATCTGTTGCGCGTAGGTCAGATCATGGCGCGCCTGAGCCTCATGGGTGTCGGTAATGGTCGCGCTGCCGACTTCAAAATTGCGTTTGGCCTGAGCCAGTTGCTCGGAGATCGCCGTCTTTTGTGCTTCGGTAAGCTGTACCGTGTCCTGCGCAATCAGCACATCGAAATAGGCCTGAGCTGCTCGCAGCACCAGATCCTGTTCGGCGATCTTGAATTGCGCGTCGGTTTGCGCAACCTGTAATTCGGCCTCGGTATAAGTCAGCCAGTTTTGCTGGCGAAACAGCGGCTGAACCAGCGTCACGCCGTAGCCATTGCTGTTGTAACGGTGATTACCCGTCGCCCCCGGAATTGGAAACGCTCCCCGGTACTGTGTTGTCAGATCGTTATAGGTGCTGTTCGCGCTGAGATTCACGCTCGGCATCAACAAAGAGCGGCCTTGCGGCAATTTTTCCAACCCCGCCTGTTGTGTGGCGCGAGCGGCTGAAAACACCGGGTCGTTAGACTGCGCGCTGTGATAAATATCCAGCAGGTCTGCCGCCTGCGCCCAATTTGCGGCACCCAGTGCCGCCACCAAAATTAGCGATTTAGTTTTCATCTGCGCAGCCCTTTATTAGATACTGCTAATATTATAGCTTGGCGCCGCACAACTTAAAATACAAATCGCGCAGGCCGGGCCGCATTTTGCAGAGGCGCAACACAAGTTTCCATAATATTGACTGTTTCATAGACATCCTGCGCTACGCGGGTAATCAGTTTTGCTTCCATCAGCGGCGCTTCTCCGACAATCGCAAACAGACGTCCGCCAATTTCCAGGCTGTTTTGGAATGCTGCCGGCAACAAAGGCACAGATCCGGTCAGCACGATGACATCGTATTTTTCACCCGCCCCCCAGCCGGCGGATGCATCGCCGATTTCAAGGGTGACATTCTCGCGCTGATAGGCATGCAGATGAGACTTCGCCATCGCGCTCAGCTCCGGCACGATCTCGACAGAGGTGACATGCGAGGCTAGCGCGGACAACAACGCCGTCAGATAGCCGCTGCCGGTTCCCACTTCCAGAACCTTGTCGCCGCGTCCCGGGTGCAATTCCTGCAACACTCGCGCCTCCAGTTTGGGCTGCCACATCAAAACGCCAAAACCTAAAGGGATTTCCATATCCATAAAAGCCATCGCTTTTTTGTCCTCAGGCACGAAATGTTCGCGGCGAACGCGATGCAGCAGCTCCAAAATTCGCGCCTCCAATACGTCACATGGGCGAATTTGCTGTTCAATCATATTGAAGCGTGCTTGTTCCATATTCTGCATTTTGATCCCAATCCCGGTGTATTTAGATAATTTTTGCCAGTATAGCAACACACCCCGCGGGGCTCAACCTGGCGATATACAGCAAAGGTTGCTTTTCCGCTACTTTTCCAGTAAGTTGCGCAACTCGCTAGGGGTCTTTGTCTGCATTGCAGCGAAGTGAGATACACCCTTTGAACCTGTACGGGTAATGCCGTCGTAGGGAAGCATC